>JBOGNS010000222.1:0-17216 GCA_050747305.1 Candidatus Acidiferrales bacterium
GAAAGAGAACGTCGTCATTGTCATCGAAGCGGCGCGCTCGCGCGGCGATGCGCTCGACCACGTGCTGCTCTACGGCCCGCCGGGTCTGGGCAAGACCACGCTGGCGCAAATCATCGCCAACGAAATGGGCGTGGTGATCAAGACCTCCAGCGGGCCGCTGCTCGAGCGCAAGGGCGACCTCACGGCGGTCCTCACGTCGCTCGAGCTGCGCGAAGTTTTTTTCCTCGATGAAATTCACCGCTTGCTGCCGGCCATCGAAGAAATCCTTTACCCGGCCATGGAGGATTACCGCATCGACCTGGTAATTGGGCAGGGGCCGGGGGCGCGCATCCATCCCTATCGCCTCAACCGTTTCACGCTAGTGGGCGCCACCACGCGCGCCGGACTGCTCACCGCGCCGCTGCGCTCGCGCTTCGGCATCGTGCATCGCCTGGATTTCTACACGCCGGATGATTTGCTTCAGGTGGTAACGCGCTCCGCGCAAATCCTGGGCATCGCCATAGACGAAGCTGGCGCGATGGAGATCGCGCGACGCAGCCGCGGCACGCCGCGCGTCGCCAATCGCCTGCTGCGCCGCTGCCGCGATTTCGCCGAGGTGCGGGCGGACGGAAAAATCACGCTCGACACCGCGCGCGAAGCCCTGAAAATGCTCGGCGTGGATGAGCACGGCCTCGACGACATGGACCGCAACCTGATGCTCGCCATCATCCAGAAATACAATGGCGGCCCGGTGGGCCTGAACACGCTGGCCGCCTCGCTCAGCGAAGAAGAAGACGCGCTCGAAGAAATCTACGAGCCCTATCTAATGCAGCTCGGCCTGATTGACCGCACGCCGCGCGGCCGCGTCGCCACCGCGCTGGCCTACAAATATTTCGCCATCGAGCGCCCGCAAGGCCGCCAGGCCGGCTTGTTCTAGCGCCCATTCACAACCACGCTTGCAAAGTGCGGGCAAGAGATCGGCGAAATCCCTACCTGCGCATGAATTTTTCGACGGTGGCGAGTTCGTGCGTCACCGCGTACGGCGGGAGTGACTCGAAAAACGTGCGGCCGTAAGCCATGCGCACGATGCGGTTATCGAGCAGGGCGAGCACGCCGCGGTCGGTGCGCGAGCGAAGCAGCCGGCCAAAGCCTTGCTTGAGCGCGAGCACCGCCTCGGGCACTTGATATTCGGCGAAGGCGTTGTGTCCTGCCTCCTGCAACGCCGCGACACGTGCGGCCACAATGGGATCCGACGGCACCGCGAAGGGAAGCCGGTCAATGATCACGCAGGAAAGCGCGTCGCCGGGCACGTCCACGCCTTGCCAGAAGCTAGCGGTGGCGAAGAGCACCGCGCCTTCGGTGTTGCGGAATTTTTCCAGCAGCGCCGAGCGCGGCCCACTGCCTTGCAACAGCATCGGGTAATCCACCATGCGCGACACGCGCTCGTAGATTTCGCGCATCTGCGCGTAGCTGGTGAAAAGACAAAACGCGCGGCCTTTGGTGGTCTCCACCAGCCGCGCGATGGTTTCCGCGGCGGCGGGAGCGAAGTCCGGGCTGCGCACGTCGGGCATGGTGCGCGGCACGTAGAGCACGGCTTGGCGCTGGTAGTCGTACTCCTGCGGCAACACTTTTTCCGCGGGTTGATCCATGCCCAGGCGCTGCTTGAGGTAATCGAATTTGCCGCCGACGGCGAGAGTCGCCGAGGTGAGCACTAGCGTGTCGAATTCAGCGAAGAGGCGCTCGCGGAGGATCAGGCTCAAGTCAATCGGCGTGGCGGCGAGAAACACGCCTTTGCCGCGCCGCTCGAACCAGTAAACGAAGTTTTTCTCCTTCGATTCGAGGATGAATTGCAGCTCGTTGCGCAGCTCGAAGGCGCGCCGCGCCATGCGCTGCAATTCTTCCGGCTTTTGCGGCAACGCAGAGAGCTCTGCTTCCAGCCGCTTGGTGGCGTCCACCAGCGCGTCGAAGGCTTCCGCGTTGCGTTCGACGAAGCTTTGCCGCTCGGCGGCGGTGAAAGGGAAGCGGCCTTCCCTGCCGGGCAGCGCGTCGAAAAATGCGCGCGATCGCTCGCGCATCTTGTTGACGCGCTTGAGCAGCGGCGGCGTGCCGAGCCCTTTGAGGCGCAGAGCCTGTTCCGTGTCGCGTCCCAACTCTTCGAAACGGTAGTTGGAGATTTGCCGGCCGAAGTAGTCGCCTGCCACATCTTCGATTTCGTGCGCTTCGTCGAAAATCACCGCGGTGTAGTCGGGCAGGATGGAGCCGAAGTCGTCCTGCCGCAGCGCGAGGTCGGCGAAAAAAAGATGATGGTTGACGATGATGATGTCGGCGTCTCGCGCGCGCTGGTGCATCCAGGTGATGAAACAGCGGTGGAAGTCGGCGCACTTCTGGCCGGTGCAGGTGTCGCGGCGCGCATCCAGGCGCGGCCACAAGTCGGCATCGTCAGGAAGGAAATTCAGCTCGGCTCGGTCCCCGGTTTCGGTCAGTTCGGCCCAGTCGCGGATTTGGGCGAACCAGTCCACCTCATCCAGTCCGCGCAGCATGGGCTGGTCTTTCATCATCGTGACTTTTTGCCGGCAGAGAAAATTGCCGCGGCCTTTCATCACCGCAACTTTCAGCTCGCGCGCGAAATGTTTTTGCAGGAATGGGATATCTTTGGTGAAGAGCTGCTCTTGCAGCGATTTGGTGGCGGTCGAAACCACCACGCGCCGGCCGCTGCGAATCGCGGGAATCAAATAGGCCAGCGTCTTGCCGGTGCCGGTGCCGGCTTCCACCACCGCATGGCGCTGCTCGCGGAAAGCGGCGTCCACCAATTCCGCCATTTCCAGTTGCGAGCGGCGGTACTCATATCCCGGGTGGCACTTCTCCAGCATCCCACCGGGGCCGAAGATGTCGGCCATGGTGAGGCCATCGGCGGCAGGCCGCGACGCAGCCTTCGCAGATGCTTCGCCGTTCCGATCGGCCGCTGAGTCCGCCGCAGTCTCTCCGTCCAGCGACGCGTGGCGCACATCGACGCCGCCCAGCGGCTCGTAGGTGCGCTCCGCAATGGCAGGCGGGCCGCTGCGGCGGGCCGCTGATGAACCCGCATTGTTGCTGCTGCGAGGCATAAGCAACGGAAACAGTTACGATAACACAGCCTGGCGCACACCCCGCCGGAGCCGTGGTCCGGCCCCGCTAAGGCCCCGGGTACCATTGACTCCGGCCAAAGGACGCCTCATCATGCTGCCGGTTTGGCTTCGGCTGACGGCGATGCCCACCGTACAACGCTACGACGTCCGCATCCCACGCGTGATGAAGGTGAAGGTGTCCGGTGTGGACTCCAGCGGCCACCGCTTCACGCAAACCGCTTCCACCATCAACATCAGCCGCTCCGGCGCGCGGCTTGACGGCGTGCCCGCTGTCAATCGCACGCAGCCTTTGGAAGTGAGCCGCGGCTGGTTCAAGAAGGCGCGCTTCCGCGTGATTTGGTCCGGTGCGCCGGGAACCTTCGAGGCCGCTCAAGTTGGCGTGCGTTGCATGGAACCGGACCCAGCCGGCTTTTGGGGCATCGACTTCCCACCGCCGCGGCCGAGCACCTGGAATCCGCCAAGCGATGCCGCGTCCGCTCCGTCGATTCCGGAGTCCGGCCCGATTCCGTTCGAGCGGAGCTCCCGAGATCCTGTTCCTTCGGTGGCGCAGGTGACGCCGACCGCCGACTATGAACAAATTGTCCATCCGGAAGATGCCATGCCCACGCCCTGGCGGCAAGAAGCGCAGCAGTCCGAGGGTGATCGGCGCGTGCCGGTTACCATCCGCTGGACCGCGCAAGGCCAGGAATTCGAAGAAAGCCTGGTGATGGCCCGCGTGCTGAAAGATGGGTCGTGCATGGTGTCGCTGCGCAACGCCGCTTTGGAAGGCACCGAGGTGGACCTCACCCACGGTTACAGCGGCCAGCGGCGCCCCGGGCGCATCGCATGGTGCGGCCCGCGCGCGCCCGACGGCGGCTGCCCCGCCTCCATCGAGCTGCTCAAGCCCGACACGAAATTCTGGGACGCCCCACCCAGCTTCGGCTCATAGCCTTTCCGATTTAGGGGTGTAGATCGGCTTAGAAGATTTCCGCCAGCGGCTCGATCACCACCTTCACGATGGGTTATTCGTAACGCAAGGCGATGAGTGGGTCGACGCGGGTGGCGCGCAGCGCGGGTATGATGCAGGCCAGCAGAGCGACAGCGGCCAGCAACACCACTACAACGGCAAATGTGAGCGGGTCGGTTGGACTGGTTTCATAGAGCAGCGTGCGCACCACGCGCGTCGCGGCCAATGCGCCAGCCAAGCCGATGGCGACGCCCGCGCCTGCGAGCGTCATGCCGTGGCCAACGACCATGCGCAGCACGTCGGCGCGCGCCGCGCCCAGCGCCATGCGGATGCCGATTTCGTGCGTGCGCTGCGTCACGGTGTAAGCCATCACGCCGTAAATTCCCACCAGGCCGAGCGCCAGCGCCAGCGTCGCGAACACGCCAAACAGCACGGTGTTGAAGCGCGGCGCGGCCAGTGAGGCATCGCGCACATCGTTCATCGTGGCCACACGAGAAATGATGATGTTTGGATCTACGGACCGGATCGCGCTGCGTATTCCCGCAATCGCCGCGGCGGCATCGCCGGCGGTGCGCACCACCAACTGCGGATTGTTGAGCGGCCCTTGCCGCGTGTGCATGTACATCTCGGGCCGCGGCTCGGAATCCAGCCCCAGATGGCGAATGTTGCCTACGATTCCAACAATCGTGAACCAATCATCGTCACCTGCCCCGATGCGCAGGCCCAGCGGATCCTCCCACGGAAAGAATTTCTTCGCGGCGGCCTCGTTGATGATCGCAACCAGCGGCGCTTGCGCCTCCGTTCCATCCGACTCCTGAAACATGCGACCGGCCAGCAGCGGAATGCCCATGGCGCGAAAGTAATGGCGGCTGGCGCGACGGAAATCCACCGGCGGCTCTTCGCCGCGCGGCACCGGGCGTTTCTCAATGCGCAGAGCCGTCGCGGGGTTGCCTGCCACTCCGGCCAGCGGCAGCCGCGAAGTTTCGCCGGCGGCCGTCACTCCCGGCAACGCGCCGACCTTACTGTAGATACTTTCCATCAACGCATTGCGCCGCGCGGCATCCGCGCCCAACGATGACAAATCCATCGAAACCACATTTTCGACACCGAAGCCTGGGTCCACCCCTTGCAGCTTCACAAAGCTGCGAATCAGCAGCGACGCGCCCGCCACCACCACCAGTGACAGCGCCACTTCCGCCACCACCAGCGCGCTGCGTAGCCGACGCCGGCCCGCGCCGCCGCTGCCTCGCCCGCCTTCCTTCAGCGCGTCATTCAGGTTCAACCGCGAGGCTTGCAGCGCGGGAATCAGGCCGAAGACGAAGCTGGTCGCCAGCGCCATGGCCAGCGTGAAGAGCAACACCATGCCATCCACTGCGATTTCTTCACGGCGCGGCAGCGCGGCCGGCGCCATGGCCACCAAAACTCGCACGCCCCACAGCGCGAGCGCGAACCCGGCGACTCCGCCCAACAATGCCAGCAGCGTGCTCTCCGCGAGCAACTCGCGTATCAGCCGCCCGCGGCCTGCGCCCATGGCAGCGCGAATTGCCAGCGCGCGATGCCGCGCCGTGGCTCGCGCCAGCAGCAAGTTGGCCACATTGGCGCACGCAATCAGCAACACCAACCCGACTGCGCCGGCCAGCGTCAGCAGCAACGGCCGCACCTTGCCGATCACTTCCTCGCGCAGGGAATAAAGTGCGGCGCCGATGTTCCTATCCGTTTCCGGATACTGCTGTCCGAGTTGCGCGGCAATGCCGCTAAACTCGGCGCGCGCCTGCTCGATGCTGACGCCCGGCAGCAGCCGTCCCACCATCGTGAACACGCGCACTTGCCGCCCGCGCTGCATCAAGGGATTGTGCGCCAGCGGCGCCCACAGGTCAGCTTCATCGCGTCGCGCCACACCGTCCATCCAGCGAAAATCCGGAGGCAAAACGCCGATCACTGTCACCGGCCCGATGTCCATCATCACCGGCTTGCCAAGAATTCCGGGATCGCCGCCGTAGCGGCGCTGCCACAGGCCGTAGCTGATCAGCATCACCGGCGGCGCCCCGGGCCGATCGTCCTCCGCAGTGAAGGCGCGACCGCGCAGCGGCTGTACGCCGAGCAACTCCATCACGTTGGCCGAGGCAAAAAAGCCGAAAACGCGCTCCGGCTCGCCTTCGCCTTGCAAATTGAAGGACCAGCGCGGTGAAAAAGCGGAGACGAGTTCAAACGAGCGGTTCTGCTCGCGGTAGTCGTGGATGGCGGGCCCGGAAAAGTAGGAATGGTCATCTTGCGCCTTGTAATCATTGGCGCGTACGGATACCAATCGCTCCGCTTCCGCGTAGGGCAGGCCGCGCAACAGCAGGGCGTTGACCACGCTGAACACTGCCGTGTTGGCGCCGATGCCTAAGGCCAGCGTCAGCACGGCGACCAAAGTGAAGCCCGGGCTGCGCAGCAAACCGCGCGCGCCGTAACGCAAATCCTGCCAGAGTAACCGCATGGCGCAGTCCCCCTTTTTCTGTGAATACCATGCCCAGCGCGCAGAGTTACGCGCTTCCTTGCGCTGCGAAGCGGCTTCCGCGCGTCGCAATCGCATGCACTCCAGCGCCAGCCATTCGCACCGCACGCGAAATGCAACGGCACACGCCGCCCGCCGAACCAGCCTGCGCCGCGACTGCGCCTCCAGATGCTCGTCGAGCGCTTCGTAGAGCGCCGGCTCGAACCAGCGCTCGCGAGCCTCCGCGTCGAGTCGCCGCGCCAGCCACGGAGTGGTTCGCGCTGCGCGCTGGCCGTTGCGCTCACGCATGGGCTAGACCCTCGCGTTTCTCCGCCGCGCGAATGGCGCCGAGATAGAACCGCCGCGACTCGCTCCAGGCTTTGCGCCCAATCTCAGTAATGGAGTAGCGCCGCTCGCGCAGGATTTGGCTGGCCACTACTTTCTGCTCGTACCAGCCCTTCACCAGGCCGTCGTCCTCCAGCCGCGCCATCATCTGGTAGAAAGCCGGCCCGGTCTGGCGCACGCGCAACTGCCTGAGTTGCGCGCGAATCGCGCGGCCGGTCTGCTCGCCCGCCAGTAATTGACCAAGCACCGCAAACTGCAAATGGCTGATGTCCGGCAGCCGCATCAGTGAACGCCCCCTACTGAGATAATGCGACGTTATCTTAGACGGCTCTTTTTGTAAAACGTTAATTCCGGCCAGCAGCTTCCCGCTCCGCCACGCAACTGCGGCCTACCGCCGTGTTTGACCTTCAACCTGTAGCTGCCTAACATGGCAGGGCAGGGCGGGCCATGCTGGGACAAACCATTTCGCACTACCGGGTGATTGAAAAGCTGGGTGGCGGCGGCATGGGCGTGGTGTACAAGGCTGAAGACACCAAGCTGGGCCGCGCCGTGGCGCTGAAATTCCTGCCTGACGACCTTTCGCGCGATGCGCAATCGCTGGAGCGTTTCCAGCGCGAGGCGCGCGCCGCCTCCGCGCTGAATCACCCCAATATCTGCACCATTCACGATATTGATCAGCACAACGGCCGGCACTTCATCGTGATGGAGCTGCTCGAGGGGCAGACGCTGAAGCACCGCATCTCCGGCCAGGCTCTCGATGTGGAATCGCTTTTCGAAGTTGGCATGGAAGTGGCCGACGCGCTGGATGCCGCGCATTCGCAGGGCATCGTGCATCGCGACATCAAGCCCGCCAATATTTTCATCACGCGGCGCGGGCACGCCAAGCTGCTCGACTTCGGCCTGGCCAAGCGTAGCAGCCCGGCGGACGAAGAAACCGCCGCCACTGCCGCCACACGGGGCCAGTTGCGCGACGAGCACATCACCAGCCCGGGCACCGCCGTCGGCACCGTGGCTTACATGTCGCCGGAGCAGGCGCGCGGCGAGCCGCTCGATGCCCGCACCGACTTGTTCTCCCTCGGCGTGGTGCTCTACGAAATGGCCACCGGCCACGCGCCCTTCACCGGCGCCACCTCGGCGGTGATTTTCGACGGTATCCTGCACAAGGCGCCCACGTCTCCTGTGCGACTCAATCCTGAGCTGCCGCCGGAGCTAGAGCACATCATCAATAAAGCGATCGAGAAGGACCGCAAACTGCGCTACCAGTCTGCCGCCGACCTGCGCGCGGATTTGCAGCGCGCCAAGCGCGACACCGATTCCGGCCGCAGCGCCTCGGTCGCCGCCGACCGCACTGCGCCCTCGTGGCAAAGCAGCATGGCAACCAGCGCGGCTTCCGGCGCCGCTGCGGTGCGCCGCTCGCGCGGGAAGTGGATTGCATCCGCCGCAGTCGTTGCCGCCCTTGCCGTGACCGCGGCGGTTTTCTACTCGCGCCGCGCCAGCGCGCTTACGGAAAGCGATGCCATCCTGCTCGCCGACTTCGTCAACACCACCGGCGATGCGGTGTTCGACGGCACGTTGAAGCAGGCTCTGGCGGTGAAGCTGACGGAATCGCCGTTCCTCAACATCGTCTCCGAGCAGAAAGTGAATGAGACGCTGCGCTTCATGGGCCGCCCGCCGGACCAGCGCGTGACCCCTGACATTGCGCGTGAAATCTGCCAGCGCCAGCAGGTGAAAGCAATGATGGCGGGCGAAATCGCCGCGCTCGGCAGCAGCTATGTGCTCACCTTGAATGCGCTCAATTGCCAGACCGGCGATTCCCTGGCCCGCGTGCAGGAGCAGGCCGGCAGCAAAGAAGCAGTGCTCGCGGCGCTGGGCCGCGGCGCCACTAGGATCCGCGCCGACTTGGGCGAATCGCTGAGCACAGTAGAAAAGTTCAACGCGCCCATCCAAGAGGCGACCACCTCTTCGCTGGAAGGGCTGAAAGCCTACTCGCTAGGCTCGGAGCAGCGCGACCGCGGCCGCGAATTGGAATCTCTGCCTTTCTTCAGGCGCGCCATCGAGCTGGACCCTCAATTCGCCATGGCCTATGCGCGCCTCGGCGTCTCGTACTCCAACCTCGGCGAGCAACAGCAGGCCGCTGAGCATTTGCGTAAGGCTTACGAGTTGCGCGACCGTGTCAGCGAACTTGAGCGGCTCTACCTCACCGCCCATTATCACAGCAGCGTGACCCGCGATGTGCCAAAAGCCATCGAGACCTACGAACTCTGGAAGCGCACTTATCCGCGAGATTTCACGCCTTACAACAACCTTGCCAATTCCTACGCCATAATCGGGCAGTTCGAGAAGGCGCTCGCCGAGGCACAGGATGCTGTGCGCCTGGATCCCGACAGCGCTTTTGCCTACAGCAATCTCGGCGGCGCTTATTTTAGTTTGGGCCGCTTCGACGAGGCCAAGTCCGTTTACGACCAGGCACTCGGCAGAGGCGTGGATACTTATGGCTTCCACGAGATGCTATTCGCCATCGCGTATTTCCGCGGGGATCGTGCGGGAATGCAGCGCGAAATAGACTCGCTGAAAGGGAAGCTGTACGAGGACGCGGCACTGACATGGAAGACGCAGGAGCTTGTGCTAGCCGGTCGCTGGCGTGAGGCGAAGGAATACGGCAGGCGCGGAATCGAATTGTTGCAGCGGATTGGTCTCAACACTGCCGCTGCCCATGTACAGTCTGACATCGCGCTCACGGAGGCTGCGTTCGGCATGTGCGGCGCGGTTGGGCGGCAGGTCGCCGCAGCGCTTGCGATTCAGGATGACGCTTCGGTGAAACTGCATGTCGTTCCCGCGCTGACGCTTTGCGGAGACTTCCGTCGCGCGCAAGCCCTCGTGGACGAAGTTGCGAGAAAAAATCCCACGGGCACCCTACTCCATCGCGTCGAGCTCCCTGGCGCCCAAGCGGTGATCGAGCTTAGTCGCGGTAACGCGCAGAAGGCGATCGAACTGCTCGAGTCCGGCATGCCCTATGAAGACGCACATCCGCAGAATAGCTATGTGCGCGGCCTCGCCTACCTGCACTTGCGCGAGGGCGAGAAGGCGGCCGCCGAGTTCCGCAAGATCACCGACCATCGCGGCAGAGTCGGAATGGACGTAATCTACCGCCTTGCACAGCTTGGCTTGGCCCGCGCCAAAGCCCAGGCGGGCGACACTGCCGCCGCGCGCACTGCCTATCGGGATTTCCTCGCGGCGTGGAAAGACGCCGATGCCGACCTGCCCATCCTGAAAGAAGCCAAAGCCGAATACGCGAAGCTGCAAGACTAGCGTTCTTTTCACGCGTCATGCTTTCCTCTCCCAAAGTGGACTTCTACGACGCACAGTACAGTCGCTTCGCAGAAGAGTTGTATCGCGCCATTCGCCTCGAGACCCACGGCGAGGACATCGGTCAGAACGGCTGGCTGAGCGCCGCGGAGCACGACCTGTTCCTATCGTGGCTCGAGCTCCGGCCGGAGGACCACCTACTCGACGTGGCTTGCGGCTCCGGCGGGCCGTCCCTGCGCATTGCGCAACGCGAGCGATGCCGCGTGACAGGGATTGATATCCACGCCGACGCGATTGCGCGGGCCCGCGAGTCCGCAGCGGGGCTTGGATTGCAGGAGCGCGCTACGTTCGAGCAACAGGAGCGCGCTACGTTCGAGCAAGCGGACGCGGCGGGCACGCTGCCGTTTGGGGCACGCACATTCGACGCGCTGATCTGCGTCGATGCCATCAACCATTTGTCCCATCGCGCGCAGGTGATTGCCGAATGGGTGCGCGTGGTGAAACCCGGAGGCCGCATCGTGTTCACGGACCCGATCGTGGTCACCGGGGAACTGAGCAACGAGGAGATCGCCATCCGCAGCTCGATCGGTTATTTCCTATTCGTGCCGCCCGGCGAAGACCGCCGGCTGCTGACCGCTGCCGGCTGCGAGGTGCTGCGGGAGGAGGACTGCACGGCGAATACGGCTCGTGCCGCGCGTCAGTGGCGCCAGGCGCGCGCAAAGCGCGAAGCGGCGCTGCGCCAGATCGAAGGCGACGCCTCCTACGAAGGTCAGCAGCGGTTCCTCGACGTCGCTGCGCAGGTCGCGGAGCAGCAACGGCTCTCGCGCTTTGCCTATCTGGCGCGGACGCCTCGCTGACTGCGCGGCGGATCGCCGCCACCGCGGATGCCTGACGGCGCGCAGCCGGCACGGTATACTAGATTCTTCACACTGCATTCGACTCCATGCCCAAAGCTCAAACCAAAGAACGGCCCGCGACCGTCGCCCGCGACCGCGAGCAAGTCTTCGAGCTGTTTCGCCGCTGGGGGTATCTCGAAGCCAACCTCGACCCCCTCGGCCTTTTCCAGCCGCAGCCGCATCCCGAGCTGGCGGAACTGGAAGGCGACGACGCCGACGAAGCACGCGGCTATTACTGCGGCACCATCGGCGTGCAATTCGCGCACATCGCCGACCCGGAGCGCCGCCGCTGGATTGCCGAGCGCATCGAGCAGCCGGCCCCGCAGCCGGAGCATCGCGAGCACATCTTAGAGCGCCTCGCCAGCGCGGAAATTTTCGAGCAATTGCTGCAAACGCGCTATCTCGGCACCAAGCGCTATTCACTGGAGGGCAACGCTTCGCTGGTTCCGCTGCTCGATGAGCTGCTGGAAGCCGGCGTCGCGCACGGCGCCATCCAGGCTGTGGTGAGCATGAGCCATCGCGGGCGCCTCACGGTGATTGTGCACACCGCGTCGCGCTCGGCGGCCGACGTCTTCGGCCGCTTCGAAGACATGGACCCGCGCAGCGTGCTCGGCTCCGGTGATGTGAAGTATCACCTCGGCGCGACCGGCGAATATGAAACGCGCGCCGGCAAAAAGATTCGCATTCATCTGGTCTCGAATCCCAGCCACCTCGAAGCGGTAGATCCGGTCACGGTGGGCCGCACCCGCGCCAAGCAAAAGCGGCTCGGCAAGCACGGGCATGAAGGCGTATTCCCCATCATCATGCACGGTGATGCGGCGTTTGCCGGGCAAGGCATCTGGGCCGAGACGCTGAACATGGCGCATCTGAACGGCTATTCGGTGGGCGGCACGGTGCATGTGATCGTCAACAACTTGATCGGCTTTACGACCACCCCGGCCGAATCGCACTCTTCGCGCTTTGCCGCAGACTTGGCGAAACGGTTGCCCATTCCCATATTCCACGTCAACGCCGAGGATCCCGATGCGGTGGTGCGCGTGGCGCGCTTGGCGCTCGATTATCGCTACCAATTCCGCAACGATGTGGTGATTGATCTCATCGGCTACCGCCGTCACGGTCACAGCGAAGTGGACGACCCCACCATCACCCAGCCGCGGCTCTACGCGAAAATTAAAGACCATCCGGCGGCGTACGAATCGTACGCCAAAAAAATCGGTGTGGACCCCGGCCCCATCGTGAAAACAATTCGCGCCGGCTTCGACGCCGCTTGGGATGAAGCCAAGCAACTCACCAAGAAACCTCGGCTCGCTACCACGCCTGAGTATTGGGATCCATTCTTCGGCGGCGGGCCCAAGCCGGAATATGAAGTGGATACCGGCGTCGCTGCGGAAAAGCTCCGCGAGATTGGCGAAGGGCTCACGCGCTACCCGGACGGCTTCCACATTCATCCCAAGGTAAAACGCCTGCTCGACGACCGGCTGAAAATGGCGCGCGGCGAGCGCCCGCTCGATTACGGCATGGCCGAGGCGATGGCCCTCGGCTCGCTGGTGGTGGAAGGCGTGCCGGTGCGCTTGTCCGGCCAGGATTCGCGCCGCGGCACGTTCAATCAGCGGCACTCCGTGCTGATCGATACCGAGACGGAAGAGGAGTACTTGCCGCTGGCGCATCTCGCGCAGGGCCAGGCGCGCGCCGAGATGCTGAACTCACCGCTCAGCGAGGCCGCCGCAGTCGGCTACGAGTACGGCTACAGCCGCGATTATCCCGAAGCGCTGGTGCTGTGGGAAGCGCAGTTCGGTGACTTCGTCAACGGCGCGCAGATCATCATCGATCAATTTCTCGCGGCCGGCGAAGACAAGTGGGGACTGCTCTCCGGCCTGGTGCTGCTGCTGCCGCACGGCTACGAAGGCCAGGGGCCGGAGCACTCCAGCGCGCGCATCGAGCGCTTTTTGCAGTTATCGGCGGAGTGCAACATGCAGGTGTGCCAGCCCTCGACCGCCGCGCAATATTTTCACCTGTTGC
The DNA here is from genome assembly GCA_050747305.1 of Candidatus Acidiferrales bacterium. GTDB lineage: Bacteria > Acidobacteriota > Terriglobia > Acidiferrales > UBA7541 > JBOGNS01. Next base: position 13,093 of record JBOGNS010000222.1, read on the forward strand.
GGCGGCAAGCGCTGCGCAAATGGCGCAAGCCGCTGATCGTGTTTACGCCGAAGGGCATGCTCCGCCATCCCGACGCGAGTTCACCCGTCAGCGAGCTCGCGCAGCCGCGCTTCCTCAACGTGATCCCCGATGAGATGAAAGGTGCGCAGCGCGTGCTGGTGGCGACGGGAAAAATCCTTCACGAGCTGCGCCGCGAGCGCAAGCAGCGCGAAGGAGCGCAGACCGCCATCGTGGCACTCGAACAGATGTATCCCTTCCCCGAAAAAGAGTTGCAGGATGCGTTGCTGCGCTACGACGGCTTGCGTGAAATCGTCTGGGTGCAGGAAGAGCCCGCCAACATGGGCGCGCTATTCTATGTGCAGCCGCTGCTCGAGCATCTGGCGGCCGGCGCCTGCCACGTCCGCTCCATCAAGCGCTCCGCCTCCGCCAGCCCCGCCACCGGCTCTCCCAAAGCCCACGAACTCGAACAGAAAACGCTGCTCGCCCTCGCCTTCACCACCTCGTAGGGGCGGGCCCCTGTGCCCGCCCTGAGCGGCGCCGAGGCGTCCCCCGTGTGACACAGGCTTTCAGCCTGTGCCTGCGACAGCGGGCCGCCTTCTGTGCGACCCGGCGAATCGCGCCTCGAAGCGGGTTCCTTCGGAACCCGCCTCCCAGTTCTTACGCTACAATCTCGCGATGCGACCGAAGATTGTGAAGTCCGATGCGGCAAAGGAATTTTTTGCGGAAGCGGAGCGTTGCTACATCCTCGAAACGTGGCGCTCGGCGGATGATGCGATGACCATTGCCCGCGCGCGCGTCGAACCGGGCGTGACCACGGCGTGGCACGCGCTCGAAGGCGTCACCGAACGCTACATCATCGCCTCCGGCGCGGGGCGCATGGAGGTAGGCGACCTGCCGCCCGCCGCCGTCGGCCCGGGCGACACGGTCTTCATCCCCGCAGGCGTGCGCCAGCGCATCACCAACACCGGCGCCACGGACCTAATCTTCTACTGCGTGTGCACGCCGCCCTTCATGCCGGCCTGCTACCGTGACCTGGAAAAGTGAACCCTTGCGCTGGCGGAGAATGTCGAGCGCGGCAGCGTAGCCCAGGCTTTGCGCGAATGCTTCTCCGCTGCAATTTTCGCGGCATCGATGCGCGACGCGCGCGTGCTATCTTCTGACTCTTGACCACTGCCCTCCATCGCAGTTTCTTCCTCGCCGGGCCCGCCGGCCGTCTGGAAGCGCAACTGTGGACCGCGCCTCAGCCCCGCGGCTCCGCAGTCGAGACATCCTCCGCGCCGCCGATGGCGACCATCGTCTGCCATCCACATCCGCTGCACGGCGGCACCATGCACAACAAAGTGGTCTTCCACGCCGCGCGCACGCTCAACCGCCTGGGCTTGCCGGTGCTGCGTTTTAATTTTCGCGGCGCCGGGTTGAGCGACGGTGTGCATGACCGCGGTCGCGGCGAAGCGGACGACGTCCGCGCCGCTCTGGATTGGCTGGCGGGGGAATACGCCGGCCGGCCGCTGCTGCTCGCAGGATTCAGCTTCGGCGCGTGGGTGGGCCTGCGCGTGGGCTGCGCCGATGCGCGCGTCTCGCATCTGGTCGGCCTCGGAATTCCGGTGAACTCCTCGAGCCACGACTACCTGCGCCAGTGCGCCAAGCCCAAACTGTTCCTGCATGGCCGCAACGACGAGCACGGCGATCCCGCGGTGGTCGAGTCCCTCGTCGCATCATTCCCGGGCGCGAATCGGCTCGCGCTCATCGATGCCGCCGACCACTTCTTCACCGACCGGCTCGACCAGATGACCGCCGCCCTGCGCGACTGGACGCAGTCGCAGATGCAGGAAATCTAGCCACCTCTGCGTTTATCTGCGCTCCTCTGCGGTTCCTTGCTTGCTCGCCTCAAACGGCAGCGACGGCTGCGGCGCGAGCACGCGCGAGCAGGCTCGCAGGATGCGACGATACGGCCAATCGCCTTGCCGCGTCCGCGCACCGGAGCGCGCTTCGCGAAAGAAAATTTCGCCCGCGCGCGGCTTCGAGTAAAACCAGCGCGCCAGCAGTGACAAATGATCCCGCAACGTCTCCACATCGCCTTCCGTGCCACTCCCAAGCGAGTTCGCGTTCTCGATGACTTCCGTATCTTCACCGTGCCTCTGTGACGATGCTTTGCTTTCGATTTCGTCTAATCCGCGGGCGTTCATCGGCGGTTTCCATCGCGTCGCTTCCAGCCGTTCGCGCAGGATCTGCTCCACCGATCGCGGCTGCCCTGCCAGTTCGTCGAAATTCAGCAGGAAAGGGTCGGCGACGCGCCCGCCGCGTACCTCGAACACCGCCACTGCATTTTCGGCGGTGGCGCGCTGCAAAATTACCGCGTCGAGCTCTTCCACGCGCCGCGCCACTTCCGGCAGGTCGCGCAGGATGTGCGCCGCCTTCTCGATCTTTTTGTGTACGGCGGCAGCTCGTTCGTAGTCCGTGGCCTCGCTGGCCGCTTCGCGCTCGCGTTCCAGTTCGCCGGTGTACGATGCGCCCGCCGATTGGAGAAAACTCGCCACGCGCCCCACCTCCGTTTCGTACTCCTCTTTGCTGCATCCGGCGAAGCACGGCGCCAGGCACATTTTCATCTCCGAATAAATGCAGCCGGGGAAGGAGGGATCGCGGCGAATCTTGATCTGGCAGCGCCGGATCTTGAACAGGTTGAGGAATTCGCTGGAAAACGCCTCCGCCGCTTTGCGCGATGCGAACGGCCCGAAGTAGGCGCCGCCGTCTGCGAAGATGCGCCGCGTGACATAGCAGCGCGGGTAGGCGTTGGCGAGATTCACTTTCAGTAGCGCCGGCGGGCGCAGCCGCGCGAGGTCGCGGTAGCGCCGCGGAAAGTTCACCTGCGCATGCTGGTAATAGACGAGTGATTGCTCGAAGGCCGAGCCAGTGAGCCGGTAACGCACGCCTGCCGCGAATCCGCGCAAGTTGAGCCGCTTCGCTTGCGGCAAAATGCGCCCGTCGGGAAGGGTCGCGGCCTCCGGCGCGCGCAGCAGCCGCTCGAGCCGCCGCCGCAGGTCCGCTGTGCGCAGCAGATACGGTTCCGGCCGCTTCAGGGCCGCGCCGTGCCTGCTCGCCGTTACGTTGTCCGAATTGCTATGCGCTGCGGCACCCGCCGAACTTAATTCCGCGCTCTGCGCCGACTCGATCAGCACGACAGCCGGGCGCGGCGGCAGCGCGGCAAACAATTCTTCGTCGCGCGCCGCGTCGAATGTCGCCCCGCAATCGAGCTCCAGCATCCATCCAGCATACAGAAAACGGAAAGGAGAAAATAGAAACCGGTTACGGCCTACGGACTCTGTCATTGCACCGCGGCCGCTGTCATTACAACGCGGAGCCGCCCTTTTGCTTCCAAGTTCGAGTAAACTGGAAGCTGATGCCTGCTGCACGCACTCTCGCACGTTCACTCGCGCTGACCTCGCTTCTTTCCGTCGCATTGAGCGTGTTGCTATGCGGCGCCGTTCTGGCGCAAGAGCCCGCCGGGCCGCAAACACCGGTCCCACGCACGCCGCAGCGACCCCCTCCGCCACAGCAACCCCTACCGCCGCAGCGGCAGGGCGACGACCCGCAAATCCGTGTGCGCGTGGACCTGGTCACTACTCCCGTCACGGTGCGCAACAGCGGCGGCCAGATGGTGTTCGATCTCGCCAGCAGCGAATTCCGCGTGTTCGATAACGGCGTGGAACAGAAGATCGAGCGATTCGAGATGGGCGGCCTGCCGCTCTCCGTCGTGATCGTGCTGGAAACCAGTTCGCGCGTCGAGCCGTTGCTGGACGCGGTGCGCCGCACCGGAATCATTTTCACCCAGAAGGTGATGGGTGAATTCGGCGAGGCGGCGGTGCTCGGCGTGGAAGACCGCGTCGAGCTTTTGCAGGATTTCACCGACGATGATGACGCGGTGGAAAACGCCATCACACACATCCAGATGGGCACCGGCGGCCTGCGTCTTTACGACGCGATGGGGCGCGCCGTCGAGATGCTCACCACGCGCAGCCCGGAGCGCCGCCGCGTGATGATTGTCGTCTCCGAAGCCGCAGACACCGGCAGCGAGGTGCCGCTTGGCGAAGTGCTGCGCCAGGCGCAGATTGCCAACGTCAGCATCT
>JBOGNS010000223.1:0-4657 GCA_050747305.1 Candidatus Acidiferrales bacterium
GTTGCTGCGTTTCGGTTCTGCCGGCGCGAATGGTGAGGATGCGGCGCTCGGTGCGAAAGCCTGCTTTGGAGACTTCCAGGGTGTAGCGCCCGGGCAGCAAATCGTCGTAGCGACCGGGCGTTGTGCGCTGCGGGAACGCCTGGCCGTTAGGGCCGCGAAGCGATATGGTGGCGCCAAGCTGATCGGCGACTACTGCCAGCCCGCCCACGCGAGGCACGGCGCGCGGCTTCTCGGCACCTGGCGGAGCAGCGGACGATGCCGCCGGCGCTGGAGCGACTTCCAAGCGATCCACCAGACGCATTTTGCCGGGCAGCCGCCGGAAGCGCGCGCGCAGGCGGCGAGCTTCACTTGCCGTGAGCGTGCCGGTCAGGGTCACGTCGCCGCCGGAAACGCTGGCCTGCACGCGGTCGCCCAGCCCGGCGGCATCGAGCCGGCGCTGAATCTCCTGTGCGTTGCGCTCGGCGGGAGTTGGCGCCGAGGCTTTTGGCACCGCCGCAACTTCTTCGGATTTGGCGGGCTGCTTCGCCTCGTCCGACACTGGCGGCACGGGCGGCATGCCCTCAGGCGCGGCAATGGGTTGCGAGGGGTCCACCTCCGCCGGCACCGGCGGCGAAGGCAGGCCTAACAGCCTGCGAGCGAGTTGCGCGCGCCACGAGTCGGGCGGCTGCGACTGCGCCGCTTCCGTCAGTGCGGGACGCAGGATCTCGCGAATGTCCGGCCACATGAAGTAGCCGGCTGCGCCCAGAAGGCCCAGAATCAGAAGCGAAAGCATGGCCCAAAGCCCTGCGCGCGACTTCGTTTCTTCCGCAGGCGAATACGGCAGCGAAGCGGTGAGCGGCGGCAGAGTAATTGGCCGCGGGCTCCGCGTACGCGAAGCCGCTGCCTCCGATGCGCCCCGATGCATCGGGGCGACGGGCATGGTGCTCATCGGCGACGGTACGGCAGCGGCGGCGGGCCGGCTGCGCGCAATCGCTTCTTCCACTTCCTTGGGGCGCCGGAGGCCGTGCGCAATTACAGTGGCGGCGTCGAAGCCGTCAAGCGCCTTGTAATTCTTCAAATCATCGACAAGCTCTTTGCAAGTCTGGTAGCGGCTCTCCGGGTTCTTGCTGAGCGCTCGCAGGATCACGTAGCTCAGGCCAGGATGGACGGAGGTATCGATGTCGCGCGGCGGAATGGGTTCCTCATTCACAATTTTGTAAATCACCGTGGTGACGTTCTGCCCGGGGAACGGCTTCTCACCGGTGACCAGTTCATAGAGGATGACGCCGAGGGAAAAAATGTCGGAGCGGCCGTCCACCGGCTTGCCCTTCACTTGCTCGGGCGACATGTAACTGGGCGTTCCGAGGATGGCGCCAGTCTGCGTGGCGCCCTTCTGCAAGATTTTTGCGGTGCCGAAGTCGGTGACTTTCAGCGTGTCGTCGGCGGTGAGCAGCATATTGGCAGGCTTAATGTCGCGGAGCACGATGCTGTGCTGAAGCGCGAAGTCGAGCGCCGAGCCGGCCTGCTCCATGAGGCGCACGATGCGCGGCAGCGGGAAACCCTGCTTCTGCTCGATGAGCGCTTGCAGGCTGCGGCCTTGCACGAACTCCATGGTGATATAGAAGAGGCCACCATCTTCGCCGGCGTCATAAATCACGACAATGTTGGGATGGGTGAGCCGGCCCGCGGCTTTGGTTTCGGTGTCGAAGCTGGCGGCCAGCTCGTCGTGGCCCATGCCCGCGCCGACTTCGCGGAGCCGCATGGTTTTTACCGCGACGGCGCGGCCAATGCGCGGGTCATGCGCGCGATAGACGATGCCCATCGCGCCGCGGCCTAACTCCTCCAGCAGCTCGTAGCGCCCGGCTGTCTTTCGCTCGGCCATAGACACACGACCTCACGCGGGCACATTAGCGCCCGATGCGAGGCAGAACGAAACTCGCAGGAACGCCACCCGCGGTCAATGGTCCCGTCGTACAGGCGAAAATAGGCTGGAAACCGTGCCCTGTCAACGACTTAAAGGAGCTTTGTTTCGAAGTAGGCACCCAAGCCGGGGTGCAGGAACTCAGCGGCAGGGCGCGTAGGCGTTGCTATTCGTCCGCGACGCGAACTGCGGAGGATAGCGTGGCTGACGACGCTGGCGCTGTTGCGCGTGGCGACGCGGGCGCGTGTGTTGCGCCGGGCTCCACTTGCGGCGTTGGGGCAATGCTTGCGGGAGCGGCGATGGGTTTGGCCGTGCGAAGGGAGGATGCGGGGACCATGTTGGCGCGCTGGGTTTGCGGGGCGCGCCAGTGGTCGATGTAGGAAGTTTGCTGGACGCAGGAGATGGTGCAGCGCGGGGCGCAGGGCTTCTTGGTGTAGAACTCGCGGTCGAGGTCGGCCTGCGTCCACTGGGCGATTGGCACGCCGGGAGCGCCGCGCTTCTGCGAGCAGAAGTGCACCAGGCCGTCTTCGCAAATATAGAGGTAGCGGGCGCCGGCGCGGCAGCGCCAGTCGTTAGGCTTTCCGCGCGCGATGTTCTCCTGAAACTGGTTGAAGCGCGAATAGGAGCGGCGGCTGGTGGCCATGATCTGGTCGAACACCGCCTGCTCGGCAGCGCCCAGCGGGCGAAGCTGACCGTTGCCGTCGTGAATGATGCCGACGGTGGTGGAGAAGCCAAGCGCCAGCGCGCGTTGCGCGATTTGCGCCGCGTCGTTGGGATCTTTGACGCCGCTGCCCAGCACGGAATTGATGTTGACGTGAAATTCCGCGTGTTCCGCCAGCAGCTTCAGTTTCTGATCGAGCACCTTGAGGCTTTTCTTCGAGACGTCGTCGGGCTGCACGTTATCGATGCTGATTTGCAGGTGGTCGAGGCCGGCGCGGTTGAGGCGCTCGATGCGCTCCTGCGTGAGCAGGTAGCCATTGGTGATCATCGCGGCCAGCAGGCAGCGGCGGCGGATGTGGCGAATGACGTCGTCGAGTTCCGGATGCAGCAGCGGCTCGCCGCCGCTGATTACGATGAACGACGTGCCGAGCCGGGCAAGGTGGTCGATGCGGCCCTTCATTTCGTCCAGCGGCACCGGCTTGGAGAAGTCGTCGAACTCGTTGCAATAGGTGCAGGCCAGATTGCAGCGGCGGATCGGAATCAGGTGCGCCTGCACCACGTGACGCGTGGAGGCCAGCGCGCGGCCGATCATCCACAGCTCGCGCGCGCGGCGATGCGCCCACAGATATTTGCGCCGAATTGTCTTGCCTACAGCCATTTGATAGGAATCGTCGCCCAGTGGGATTTTACACTGGGGTAACAGTTTCGGGCCAATGAAAGCATCTTGCGGCGCGAATCCGCCAGCCAATGGGCGAAAGGCGCACCGTGCGGCACAGGTGTGCCACCAAAGATGTGGCGTTCAATATTGGCGACTGCCATATCCGCGGCCGATGACGGTCACGTTGAGTCGTTCATTGCGGCAGCTCTTTACCGGACTGCTCGCGCACCATGTACGCGGCGTACCAGTCCGGCCAGTTCGTGTCGCGCTGCCCGGTGCGTTTTTCGTGCTGTCCGTGGGCAGCTTCCGCACGCCGAAGCGCGTTCGCCAGATCATTGGCCGATGCGAAGGTCGTCGTCGCGGAGTCGATGCGACCGGGCAGCCGCGTTGTGACTTCCTGCAACAGCCAGCCGTTGCCGTCCGGATCACGGAACGAGGCGAACGAACGGTAGCTGCCATGCTCGGCATCCGGACCGCTGACCCGGATCCGCCCAAACAGGTAGGGCTCGTCCGTACCAGACAACACGCCGCTGGCACCGTGGAACACCTCGCTGAGCTGGATGCCGCGAGCAAGCAGCTCTTTGCGGGCGGCCTCGATGTCGGACACGATCAGGTACAGGCCCTGGGCGGAGCCGGGTGCCGCCGCGGTGACGTTCTTGCCGAAGATGACCGAGCACCCGGAGCCAGGCGGCGTAAACTGGATCGCGCGCCAGTCGTCACCGCGGGCGAAGTCGGCGTCCAGCCGCCATCCGAGCCTCCCGTAGAACTCCTTCGCGCGGTCGACATCCGAGACGGGAATGATGATCACCTCGAGCTTCATGTCGACTCGAGCCACGCCCGGCTGGCTGGTCTCATCTTTGCTAGGGACTGCTTTGGTGCTCATTGCTGCCTCCTGAGATGTGGGTTATGGATTCAGTGAGAGCGAGACGCTCCCTTAAGGTATTATGAACTTCACTGTCTTGGACTGTCCGGGGAAGACCTCATTGTTTCCGTTCACCAAGTCGATCCGTATCTTGTGGGGCCAAGCCCAGAATGGGATTTTCCATGTCCTTTTCTCTTACGCGTCCCCCGGAAAATCCAAGGGTTCCGGCGTCGCAGGGCTGCGAACCCAATCTGTAAACTAACCTACACCGTATGGTGCCCGTGACACTATGCCTCAGTGACCCGAACGGGCTGAAAATCTGTTTCGCTCACTTGCGCTTGACGGTGGCGAAGTGCGTGCTCTGGCCGAAGTAAACTTCGGCGGCCTCCATCACCGTTTCCGAGAGCGTGGGATGCGGGTGGATGGTGAGCTTCAGATCGCTGGCGACGCAATCCATCTCGATGGCCAGTACGCCTTCGGCGATTAGCTCACCCGCGCCGTAGCCGACGATGCCGACGCCGAGCACGCGCTCGGTGGCGGGATCAATCAGCAGCTTGGTGGCGCCGTCGTTGCGGTC
>JBOGNS010000224.1:0-10703 GCA_050747305.1 Candidatus Acidiferrales bacterium
GGTCTAAACTGTCAGGGATGCTCCCGGCTGTACAGGCAAAAGGCAAAAGTAAAAGGGCAAAAGTGTTGACCGACCACTGTCCACTGATCACCGGCCGCTGACAACCGCTGGTCACCGGTCACCGCTCACCGACGGCTGACCACCGACCGCTGACAGCCGCTGACCACCGACCACTGACCACCGATCACCGGTCACTGGCCCGTGGCGGCGTTGTCCCTAATTACTTTTTACTTTTTACTTTTGCCCTTTGCCTTTTGCCTTTCACTTCTGCCCGGCGCTAGAATGGGAAAGGCAAAAAGCAAAAGTAAAAAGTCAAAAGTGAAAGGATCACTAGCCACTAGTCATTAGCCACTAATCACTAGTCACTAGCCGCTAGCCACTCGCCACTAGTCACTAGCCACTAGTGACTGCCTTTGGAGCCGCGCCATGACCGAACGCGAAAAATCATCCGCGATCCTTGAAGAGAAGCCGAAGCGCGCGCCCTCGCCGCGCGAAGAGCAGTGGGAAGAGCGCACCCTGCGCCCCACGCTGGAAAAATCGCCGGAGCGCGCGGCGGAATTCACCACCGTCTCCAGCTATCCGATTCGCCGCCTCTACACGCCTGCCGATCTGGCCGACTGGAATCCCGACACCGACCTCAGCTATCCCGGCGAGCCGCCCTACACGCGCGGCATCCACGCCACCATGCATCGCGGCCGGCTATGGACCATGCGCCAGTTCGCCGGCTTCGGCGCCGCGGAAGATACGAATGCGCGCTTCCGCTATTTGCTCGCGCATGGGCAGACCGGGCTCTCCACCGCCTTCGACCTCCCCACGCTGATGGGTTACGACTCCGACCACGCGCTCTCCGAAGGCGAAGTGGGCAAGTGCGGCGTGGCCATCAGCTCGCTCGCCGATATGGAAGTGCTCTTCGATCAGATTCCACTCGGCGACGTCACCACTTCCATGACCATCAACTCGCCCGCCGCCGTCATCTGGGCCATGTATCTCGCCGTCGCCGAAAAGCAAGGCGCGGACTGGAAAAAGCTCGGCGGCACCATCCAAAACGACATCCTCAAGGAATACATCGCGCAGAAGGAATATATCTACCCGCCCGAGCCTTCCATGCGCCTGGTGATTGACACCTTCGAGTTCGGCACGCAGCACACGCCGAAGTTCAACACCATTTCCATCAGCGGCTACCACATTCGCGAAGCCGGCTCCACCGCCATTCAAGAGCTGGCGTTCACGCTGCGCGACGGGCTGGAATACGTCGACTGGGGCATCCGCCGCGGGCTGGATATCGATGAATTTGGCCCGCGCCTCTCCTTCTTCTTCAACGCGCACAACGACTTCTTCGAAGAAATCGCCAAGTATCGCGCCGCCCGCCGCATCTGGTACAAAGCGATGAAAGACCGCTACGGCGCCAAAAGCCCGCGCACCTGGGCCCTGCGTTTTCACTCGCAGACCGCCGGCTGCTCCCTCACCGCGCAGCAGCCTTACAACAACGTGGTGCGCACCGCGATTCAGGCGCTGGCCGCGGTGCTCGGCGGCACGCAATCGCTGCACACCAATTCGCTGGACGAGGCGTGGGCATTGCCCACTGAATTTGCCGCTACCATCGCGCTGCGCACGCAGCAAATCATCGCCCACGAAAGCGGCGTGGTGAATACAGCGGATCCGCTGGGCGGTTCGTATTTTGTCGAAACGCTGACCAATGAAGTCGAACGCGGCGCCTGGGAGTACATCGAGCGCATCGACGCGCTGGGCGGCATGGTTGCGGCCATCGAACGCGCTTACCCGCAGCGCGAAATCGCCGAGGCCGCCTACCGCTATCAGGTCGCGGTGGATAAGAAAGAGAAGATCATCGTCGGCGTCAACGAATTTACGCAGAAAGAAAATCCGCTCGAGCTTTTGCAGATTGACGAAACCGTCGCGCACCGCCAGGCCGACCGCCTGCGCAAGCTGCGCGCCGACCGCTCCACCGACGAAGTCAATCGCCGCCTCGCCGCTCTGCGTCAGGCCGCCGAAGGCACCGCGAACCTGATGCCCTTCATCTTCGAAGCGGTCAAAGCCTACGCCACACTGGGCGAAATCTGCGACGCCATGCGCGACATCTTCGGCACCTACGAAGAAGTCGCCATCACGTAGAACCACCTTTGGTGCAGAATGGTGCATTTTGGTGTATAGTGGTGCTATGAGAAGCACAACCAGCACTCGTCAAAGCATCTCCCTGCCTTCGCCTGTCGCCAAGAGAGTGAAGCGGCTCGTCAAAGGCCGGCGTGTGAGCGCCAACCGGGTTTTGGTTGATCTCATCGTCGAAGGCCTTGAATCAAAGGAGCGGGAGAAGCGCGAGTTTTTCGAGTTGGCCGAGAGGCTCCCCACGGAAAAAAGTTCGAAGGAACGTAAGCGGATTAAGCAGCGGCTGGCCGAGCTCACCTTCGGGGTCTAGATGCCCAAAATCCAGTGGACGAATCTGCCGCCTGCCCTCCTCGACCATCTCTTCGAACGGCGGCGCGAACGCCAAATCACGGCAGATGACTTGTATCAATTGAAGCTGTGGCGCGAATCCGAGCCCGAGGCCCCTGAGGGCGAATGGTACAAGGATTTCGGCTCTTTCAAGATCTGCGGCGAAGGCAAGTTCCCCAAGACATTCTTGGTTCGTGGTCAAGCCGCCAAGGGCCAGCCGTTATGATCAGCCCGGTGGCGAGCCGGCAATACTCGTCACCCGCCATTCGTCACTCGTCACTGAATCATTTCGTAGGTGAGGTCGTAATGCTCGGGGTCCAGGCTGCCTTCCGGGCACCCGGCGCGCGCCTTGAGGAAGACGCGCCGGCCGCGAAAGGTGATCACCTGGCCGGGCTTCAGCTTGCCGTCGGCCATCATCGCATTCTTGATCGCCTCGCGCAGCCCGCGGTTCACGTCTTGCATTTGCTCGGCGAAATCTTTCGCCGTTTGCACGGCGAGTTCGTCCGGCTCCTGGCCTTCTTCCAGCGTAATATCGTCGAGCTTGGCTTTCATGTCCTTGAACTGGATCTGCAACTTGTCCAGCGCCGCCTTCATCTCGCGCTTGCCTGAGCTCTTGGCGCTATGCTTCGCCCGCGTCTTTTTCGTCGCCACACGCCCTCCTCATTCAGCCTGCCATTCTACGACGGTTTCTTCTCTGTGTGCTTCCGCGCCTCTGTGTAACTCTGTGTTCCGCCTTTTTTGTGCTACATTCCCCAGCCGACTCTATCGCAGCGGATTGCACACCATGGCGACGTTCGTTCTGGTTCACGGCGCATGGGCCGGCGGCTGGATTTGGGATCGGCTGCGCAACGCGCTGCGCGATACCGGCCACAAAGCCTTTGCGCCGACGCTTACCGGCCTGGGCGAGCGCATCCATCTGGCTGCGCCGGATGTGGGCTTGCAAACCCACATCACCGACGTGGTGAACGTGGTCGAGTATGAGGAGCTGAATCGCATCGTGCTGGTGGGCAACAGCTACGCCGGCATGGTCATCACCGGCGTGGCGGAGCGCATCGCCAAGCGAATTTCGCACCTTGTGTATCTCGATGCGTTCGTGCCCCGCGACGGCCAGGCGCTTTTCGATCTGCTCCCTGCCGAGCATCGCGCTAACTTCGAGCAGCTTGCCCGCGAAAAGGGCGAGGGCTGGCGGGTGCCGCTTCCCTTCTCCATGCAGCAGTTAGGGATCACGGCGGAAGTGGACCTGCGCTGGTGTACGCATCGCATCACACCCACGCCGCTGAAAGTGTTTTCCGAGCCGGTGACGGTGCGCGATCCGGCCGCTGCGGCGCTGCCGCGCACCTTCGTTTACTGCAACAAGCCGGCGATGGGCGCGTTTGATCAGTTCGCGCAGGCCACACGGAACGACCGCCGCTGGCAGTATCACCAGCTAGCCACCGGGCACTTGCCGATGGTCACCGCCCCAAAGGAAGTGTGCAACTTGCTGACGCCGCTCGCGCCGCATCTCGGCATTGCCTGAAACAATCGGATGCAGGCAGACGTACCGAGTCATGTAAGCACTCGCTGTACGGCAAGTAAGGCCAAGGGAAATTGATGATCGAGGGCGCCATGCGATTTGCGAAACGAACCCAGACCGAAACTTACTCTGCACCGCTGCGCTTTTTCACGGTCGCAGCGATGTGGATGGCCGCATGCATTTTGATTCCCACGGCCCCGGCGCAGCACGTAGCCGGCGTGAACAGCGGCTCTGTGACAACCGCCGACAAAGTGAAGATTCATTACGTCGAGCATGGGCCTGACGAGTACAGAATCGCGCATTACTTGGTTTCCGATAAGCGTGGATCGGTCACTTCAAGACGGATCATGCCCCCTACGTTCCTATTCGTGCCCGGGTGGACCATGCCGGCGTGGATTTGGGAGCACCAAATCACGCACTTTGCGAAGACGCGTCACGTGGTGGCGATGGACCCGCGCGGGCAGGGCGAGTCGGATATGCCGCGCGACGGTTACTTCCCAGCACAGCGGGCGCGCGACATTCGCGCGCTGATCGAGCAGCTCAAGCTGGAGCGCGTAGTGCTGGTGGGCTGGTCGATGGGCGTGGCGGAAGTGGCAGCGTACGTCGAACAGTACGGCACGGATCGCCTCGCAGCGGTGGTGCTGGTGGACGGGCTGGCGGGCGGTTACGACGCGCAGTTCACCGCGGCAAATCGTCAAGTTTGCAGGGCAGCACCTGAAGGATCGCGCGAAAACCACTGACACCTTTGTGCGCTCGATGTATCGCAAGCCGCAAGACGAGGCGTATCTGAAACGCGTAGCTGCCGCCGCGCTGCAAACGCCAACCGACGCGGCGATGGCGCTGATGGTCGGCACGTTCAGCTCCGACCATACCGCCGCACTGGCGAAAATCGATAAGCCCGCGCTGGTGATTGCTGCCGGCGACGAGAAGTCGAACCCGTGGGTGGCCAAGTATCGCGCCATGGCGCAATCCATCCCCGGCGCACGCTTCGAGCTCTTCCCCGACTGCGGCCACGCGCTCTTCGCCGACGACCCCGCCCGCTTCAACTCCCTGCTGGAGCAGCTTCTCACCGCAGCGCAATGAACGCCTCTGTGAAACTCTGCTCCTCTGTGTTTCTCTGTGTTAATCTTTTCCATTGTGACGGATAAAGAGCTAACACATACGATCATCGGCGCCGCGATCGATGTCCATCGTGCGCTTGGACCTGGACTGCTGGAATCTGCTTATGAAGAGTGTCTGGCTCATGAGTTGATGCGTCGCGGCTTACGATTCGAGCGGCAGAAGCCTTTGCCAGTCGTATATCGCGATGTGAAGCTCGAGTGTGGCTACCGCCTCGATCTCGTGGTCGAGGGTCGCGTTGTCGTGGAACTGAAGGCGGTTGACGAACTCGGTCCGATCCATGAGGCGATCGTTCTCACATATCTGCGCTTTTCCGGTTGCAGGATCGGATTGCTGATCAATTTTCACACAACTATTCTCAAGAACGGCATCCGCCGATTCGTGTTCGGGTATGAGGCGAAAGCGGAACACAGAGAAACACAGAGGAACAGAGAGCCGCAGAGGCAGCATGGCTGAGAAGAAGATTCGGGTGCTGGTGGCGAAGCCGGGGCTGGATGGGCACGACCGCGGCGCGAAGGTGATCGCGCGCGCGCTGCGCGACGCCGGCATGGAAGTGATCTACACCGGCTTGCGGCAGACGCCGGAGATGATCGCCTCCGCCGCGGTGCAGGAAGATGTGGATGTAATTGGTCTCTCGATCCTCTCCGGCGCGCACAACACCATCTGCCCGCAGTTGATGAAGCTGCTCAAGGAGAAAGGGATGAGCGACGTGACTGTGCTGGTCGGCGGCATCATCCCCGAACAGGATATTCCCGCCTTGAAGTCCGCTGGCGTTGCGGAGATATTTCTTCCCGGCACTTCCACGCAAGACATCGTCAACTTCATCCGCGCGCGCATCGCCAAGTCCGCCGCTTAACCCAGGCTAGAATTTCCACCTTGCCCGCATATCCGCCGGTCGGTCCGCATCTGCGCCGCACATCAGGAGAAACACAGAGGCGCCGAGGAGCACAGAGGTCACGGAGACAACGGCTGATGACGACTGCACAGGCTGAAAGCCTGTGCTACCTGCGCTAGACTCTCCGAGCGATGGGGGCCATTGCACAGCAACCGCGCTGCTGCCCGCTCTGCGGCGGCGAGGACGCTCGCCTGCTGTTCGAGCGTGATGGCTGGCCGGTGGTGCGCTGCTCCTGTGCGATGGTTTACCTGGCGAAAGAAATCTCTTACCGCGAGCAGTCCGCGCAACACGAATTCTCAGAAAGCTACGCGCAGGAAACCGAACGCCGGCGCCGCGCCAGCCCGCTGTTGCACGCCATTTCGCGTTTCGCACGCAAGCTGAAGCCGCCCATGCCGCAGCGACTTCTGGGCAAGACTCTCGAAAGGCGCACCAGCGGGCGGCTGCTGGACGTCGGTTGCGGCGACGGCTCGTTTTTGCAAGCGGCCGCTCGGCACTTCGAGGTGACGGGAGTCGAAATCAGCGCGGCGATGGCCGAGCGCGCCCGGCAGCGGGTGCGCGGCGCCGCGATTCACACCGGCCCGCTCACCGAGATTGCGCTCCCCGACGCGTCGTTCGATGTGGTCACTCTGTTCAGCGTGCTGGAGCACGAGTGGCGCCCGTTGCCGGCGCTCGCAGTAGTTGCGCGTGTGTTGCGACGCGGCGGAGTAGCCATCCTGAAGGCGCCGAACTTTGCCACTTGGAATCGCATGATTCGCGGCGCGGAGTGGTGCGGGATCCGCCTGCCGGACCATTGCAACTATTTCACCCCGGCGACACTCTCTCGCGCGCTGGTCATGGCGCGTCTCACGCCCCGCCCGCGTTTCCGGGACATGCTGCCCACCAGCGACTCGCTGTGGATGGCCGCGGAAAAGATTTAGTGTCAGCCGCGGCTCGGCTTATCCCGCTCTTTGTATGTGCGGCGCATCTCGCGGTGGATCTGTTTCCATTTTGCGCGCTCGGCGGACTGCAAGCCGGCATCGCGCTTACGCTCGAGGAATACGAGTTCGCGTTGCAGCTTGCGCCAGCTTTCCAGGCGCTCTGCGTCGAGGGCGCCATCGGCTAACGCGGCTTGAATGGCGCAGCCCGGCTCGGACTGGTGACCGCAATCCGGGAAGCGGCAGCCGCGCGCTAATTCATCGAGGTCGCCAAATGTGCGGTCGAGTCCCGCGCCTTCGCCCCACAATTGCAACTCGCGCATGCCGGGCGTGTCGATCATGAGCGCGCCGACGGATAACACAAAGAGTTGACGCACCGTGGTGGTGTGACGGCCGCGGTCGTCGCCGCCGCGTATGTCGCGCACGGCTTGCGCGTCACGGCCGAGCAGGCGGTTGATGATGGTGCTCTTCCCCACGCCGGAGGAGCCCAGCAGCGCGATCGTCCGCCCCGGCGCAAGAAAACCCGTGAGTTCATCGAAGCCTGCCCCCGTGACTGCGCTCACACGCAATACGGGCACACGCATCGCCGAGGTTTCGACTTCGGCTGCCAGAGCCGTGGCTTGCTCGGGGTCGCACAGGTCGGCCTTATTCAGCACGACCAGCGGGGTGGCGCCGCTCTCCCACACTTGCGCGAGATAGCGCTCGACGCGTCTCGGGTTCAGATCCTGATTGAGCGAAGTGACCACGAACACGGTGTCCACATTGGCGGCGATCACTTGCTCATCCGTGCGCCGCCCTGCCTCCTTGCGCGCAAAGCGGCTGCGGCGCGGCAACACGGCGTGAATCGTTGCGCGGCCCTCATCGAGGCGCGCCTCGATCGCAACCCAGTCACCAACCGCGGGCAGATCGGCCCGGCCCTGCGCGCGATGCCGCAGCCGTCCGGTGACTTGTGCGAGCAGTTCTCCGCCCTGCGTCGCCACAACATACTTGCCGCGATGCTCGGCAATCACGCGCGCGGGGACGCGCTCCGGCAGGTTCAGCTTCGTCCATTCTTTTTGCCAATACGACTCCCAGCCAAGCTTGCTCAAGTCCCACATTGCGAAGATTTCTCCTGTCGATCCGGCGGATGGCAGGCCGCGCCTCAACGAGCCGCGTTCGCGCACCACCGCATGGATGCGCGCACCAATGCCCGTAAGCGGGAAATTGCGAAGCAGGGAGTCTGCGCGAGTCCGTATTTACAGTTGGCGAGATTCGGAGGCAGACTTAACCCTGCGAGTGGGCACAAGGACAATCATCAGGCGCCTCCATTCGAAGAATTGTGCGGCACAACTGCCGCAGCACGCTACAAAGCTTAGCGCGCTAAGCTCGGCGGCACAAGCCAATGTTCAGCGGCAGCGGCGCTAGCTTACCCTTGCTGCCGGCCCTGTGTCATGCGCAAAGCAGAGGCGATAGCCGTTGACGTCTTCCACTTCGAATTCGCGCATGTCGTAAACGGTGGTCTCCGGCTGGCGGAGGATCTTCGCGCCCCTGGAGCGCAGTTCCTCGCACATCGCGTCGGCGTTTTCCACGCCAATGTAAGTGTCCCATGCGCCGGCGGCGCCGTTCGGCCGAATCGTCACTTCGCAGGTTTCTTCCGGTTGCTTCAGGAAAATCTCCACGTCGTCGCGCCACACAATACAGAAGCACGGCGGATCGCCCCAGTAGCGATCGGAGCGAAAGCCGAGCACGTCGCGGTAATACTCGGCGGACTTCACAACGTCATTCACCAGAAACACCGGGTGGCTGTGTTTTAGTCGGTTGACCGTGGCGGCTTGCGTCATGACTCTCCCTTCGCTTGCCGTTTGTCGGGGCCGGAAAGCATGCATCTTATCGCCAAATTCCGGCGCCTTGCCACACAAAGCGCGCAAAACCGTTTATACTGGCCCTTTGTTACGACTCCTTTTGTCTCGCTGAGGTCGTTGCTTTGCCCAAATCGCCGACGGAAACTGCCATCGACCGCGAGTCCGCCGCTTATCAGAAAAACCAGCGCCACATGGTGGACTTGCTCGCGGAAATCAAGACGGAAGAAGAGCAGATTCGCCAGGGCGGCGGCGCGCGAGCCATCGAATCGCAGCACGCCAAGAAACGCCTCACCGCGCGCGAACGCATCGAGAAGTTGATCGATCCGGGCTCGAACTTTTTCGAGCTGGGGATTTACGCAGCCTACGAAATGTACGAAGAGTGGGGCGGCGCGCCGGCCGCCGGCACCATCACCAGCCTGGCGCGCGTGTGCGGGCGGGTGATGATGATCATCGTCAACGACGCCACGGTGAAGGCCGGCGCGTTCTTCCCCATGACAGCGAAGAAAGTGATCCGCGCGCAGAACATCGCCATCGAGAACCGCATCCCCACGATTTATCTGGTGGACTCGGCGGGCGTTTTTCTGCCGTTGCAGGAAGACGTCTTCCCCGACACCGATGACTTTGGCCGCGTGTTCCGCAACAACGCGGTGATGAGCGCCATGGGCATTCCGCAGATCACCGCGATCATGGGGATGTGCGTAGCCGGCGGCGCGTATCTGCCCGTGATGTGCGACCACATCCTGATGACCGAAGGCTCCGGCCTTTTTCTTGCCGGGCCGGCACTGGTGCAGGCAGCCATCGGGCAGAAAGTTTCCGCCGAAGAGCTCGGGGGGGCGCGCGTGCATGCCGAAATCAGCGGGACCATTGACTATCGCGAGCCGACCGATGAGTCGTGCCTCGCGCGCATCCGCATGCTGGTGGACAAAATGGGGCAACACGCAGGCGCGCCATTCAACCACAAGGATCCCGAGCCGCCGCTGCAGCCGGAAGACGAAATCTATGGCATCTTCAGCTCCGATCCCGCGCGGCAATATGACATGCGCGAAATCATCGCGCGCATCGTGGACGGCAGCCGCTTCGACGAGTATCGCGCCGAATATGGCGAAACCGTGCTGTGCGGGCACGCGCGCATCGGCGGCTGGGCGGTGGGCATCGTTGCCAACCAGAAGCAGCACGTGCGCGTCACGGCGCCGCACACCGGTGAGAAGCGCATCGAGTTTGGCGGCGTGATTTACACCGAGTCGGCAGGAAAGGCAGCGCGCTTCATCATGGACTGCAACCAGAACCTGATCCCGCTGATTTTCTTGCACGATGTAAACGGCTTCATGGTGGGCAAAGAGGCCGAGTGGAGTGGCATCATTCGCGCCGGTGCGAAAATGGTGAACGCCGTAGCCAATAGCGTGGTGCCGAAGATTACCGTGATCGTCGGCGGCAGCTTCGGCGCCGGTCACTACGCCATGTGCGGCAAGGCCTACGATCCGCGCTTCATTTTCGCGTGGCCCACCGCGCGCTATGCGGTGATGAGCGGCGATTCCGCCGCAGGCACGCTGGTCGAGATCAAGATCAAGCAGCTCGAGCGCTCAGGACGCAAGCTCAGCGATGAAGAAAAGAAAGAACTGTACGAATCGGTGGCGAAAACCTACGAGCACCAGACCGACCCGCGCTACGCCGCCGCGCGCCTCTGGGTGGACGCCATCATCGACCCTGCGCATACCCGCGACGCCCTCATCTGGGCCCTCGAAGCCGCCGCACTAAATCCCGACGTGCGCGAATTCAAGACCGGCGTATTGCAAACATGATAGGCTGTCGCGCCCAGTGTCCTGTTTCTAACGCTTCTTTACAATGTCTTGTACTCGTTCGCATGATTGGTGACACTTTTTAGTCCGGGGCCTCCGCGGCCAAGGGCCTGTTCAGAGCCTCTTTTGCGGCCTCCCGCGCTACGAAAGCCCCGGAAGCCAACAGGACAGCGGCTT
>JBOGNS010000225.1:0-2396 GCA_050747305.1 Candidatus Acidiferrales bacterium
CTACACCAAGTGAAGTAGCGCGAGTGCGTCTCACAATCGCTGCCGCCGCGATCGCGACGCTCGCGGCGCACGCGCAGCAGCCGCCCGCCGCGCAACAACCCGAAGCGCAGATCGCAGTGCGCGTCGAATTGGTGAACCTGGATGTGACGGTCACCGACGCGCGCGGCAACTACGTGCGCAACTTGCAGCGCGAGAATTTTCGCGTGCTCGACGAAGGCCTGCCGCAACCCATCACGCATTTCACGCCGATGGATGCCCCCGCGCAAGTGCTCCTGGTAGTGGAGACCGGGCCTGCTGTCTACCTGATTCATCGCCAGCACCTCGCCGCCGCGCATCTGTTGCTACAAGGGCTCGGGCCGGACGATGCGGTGGCGCTGGCCACGTATGATTCGCAAGCGCGGTTGATGCAGCCGTTCACCACCGACAAGCGAACGCTGCAAGCACAAATCGCCGGACTGACTTACAACCTCGGGCGCAGTCAGTTGAACTTCTACGGCAGCCTCGCCGCCGCGCTCGACTGGCTGGCAGCTACGCCGGGCAAGAAATCCGTGGTGCTGCTGACCACCGGGCTTGACGATTCGCCGGCCGCGCGCTGGGAAGCATTGCTCGAAAAATTGCGCGCCAGCGAGGCCGCCATCTACACCGTGGCGCTGGGTGGCGAATTGCGCGAGCCGCCCGCTGCGAAGAAAGGCGCGCCCGCCGACCCGGAAGCCTTACAGGTCGCAGAGCGCTTTGCGCATGCCGATCGCGTCCTTAAAGAGATTGCCGGCATCACCGGCGGCCAAGCCTTCTTCCCGCGCAAGCCGTCGGACTTCGACTCCATCTATCGCCAGATTGCCACGGTGCTCCGCCACACCTACCGCATCGGTTTCGCCCCGCCGAACCGCGACGGCAAGTTCCACCGCGTCTTCGTGCAACTGCTCGACGATAAAGGCGAATTGCTCGGCCCCTTTTATCCGGAGTTGACCACCGAGGCAAAACAGCAAGCAAACGCCAAACGCAAGCGCGGCCTCTTTCCCAAACGCGTCCGCTACCGCCTGCACACCCGCCGCGGCTACGTTGCTCCGAACTAAATTAGATGGGTGTAGGGTTTCGGGTTTCGGGTTTCGGTGTATCCTCCGTCTCCCGCGGGGGCCGTTCCGCCTTTCTGAACCCGCGAATAAAACCAACGGAGAAACTTAAATGACGCAAAAACTCAACGCGCTTGCCAGTTATCGTGAACTGAGGGTTTGGAACAGGGCCATGGATCTCGTCGTGGTTAGTTATCAGGTATCGAGGCGCTTACCGGCAGAGGAGAGGTTTGGACTTACCAGCCAAATTCGGCGTGCAGCTGTTTCAATCCCTGCCAACATTGCTGAAGGCTACGGGCGCAGGCGGCGCGGAGACTACCTCCAGCACCTCTCAATTGCCAACGGTTCCCTGAAGGAACTCGAAACCCACTTCCTGATTACGCTGAGGCTAGGACACCTGACCCAAGATGAGATTCAACCCATTCTTGAACTCGCCTCCGACGTGGGCAAAATGCTGCGAAGCATGATGCAGCGACTGGAAGCTGAGCGATAGCTTTGGTCCGGAAGTGTCGTTAAGCGAACGACACCCGATGCCCGACACCCTACACCCTCAATCGAATTCTTTCATTACTTCGGCCATTTGGCGCAGCCGGGCATCCACCAAGCCGAACAGGGTTCCTTCTTCGTAGTGACCGGAAGGGTCGCGCGCGCCCGCGGCCACACCGGTGAGAATCTCGATGCCCTGCTCGATAGTGCGCACGGGATAGATATGAAATTTGCCCTGCCGCACGGCGTCGCGCACTTCTTCGTGCAGCATCAGGTCCTCCGTATTCTCCTCCGGAATCATCACGCCCTGCTGCCCGGTGATGCCCTTCACGCGGCACGAGTAATAGAAGCCCTCGATTTTCTGATTCACGCCGCCGATGGCTTGAATCTCACCTTGCTGATTCACCGAGCCGGTCACCGCGACGTCCTGCCGGATGGGCACGCCCGCGAGCGCCGAAAGCAGCGCGTAAATTTCCGTGGAGCTGGCGCTGTCGCCGTCCACGCCGGTGTAAGACTGCTCGAAGCACAGACTCGCCGTGAGCGAGAGCGGCTTATCCTGCGAAAAGAGAGCGCGCAAATAACCGGAGATGATGTGTACCCCCTTGTCGTGAAATCGCCCGGAGAGGTTGGCTTCGCGCTCGATATTGATGATGCCGGTCTTCCCCGGGGCCGCGGCGGCAGTGATGCGCGCGGGCTTGCCGAAGGCGTAGCCGCCGATTTCCAGCACGGAAAGCCCGTTCACCTGGCCAACGCGCTCGCCTTCCGTGTCGATGAGCAGCACGCCTTCTTCGATCATTTCGCGGAATTTGGTTTCCAGCAGGTTGTGCCGCTCGATGCGCA
>JBOGNS010000226.1:0-2943 GCA_050747305.1 Candidatus Acidiferrales bacterium
ATGGACAACAGAGGCACACCCGGCTCGATCCAGCCGCGCCCCCTCCCTTGTAGTGAACTAAACCGCTGCGCGGTAATGGTCTGCGGGACCGCTGGCGTTTGGCGCGAGGCTCCAGGAAACTGAATTCGGTTATTTCCCAATGACCAATCCAGTTTCAAGGAGCCATCGCATGACACCCCTACGGCAACGATTCATCGAGGACATGCATTTGCGTGGCCTCGCTTCCACCACCCAACGAAGCTACCTCCATTATGTCGCCCAGTTCGCCAAGTTCTACAAAACCGGTCCGGACCGGTTGGACTTGGAAGCGGTCCGCCAATACCAACTCTATCTGATCCACGAAAAGAAACTCTCACCCGAGAGCATCAACACCTTCGTTTCCGCCGTGCAGTTCCTGTATCTGGTGACCCTGGAAATGCCCTGGAGCAAGGAGTGCTTTCCGCGCCTGCGCCGTCCCGACAAGCTGCCGGTGGTGCTCAGCCAACAAGAGGTGCTCCAGTTCTTCGACCACGTCGGGTGTCTGAAGAACCGAGCCGCTCTGCTGCTCTGCTACGGCGCCGGGCTGCGGATTTCCGAAGCCGTGGCCGTCCGAGTCAGCGACATCGATTCCCAGCGCATGTTGATCCGCGTTCTGCAGGGCAAGGGAAACAAGGACCGCTACGCCATGCTCTCGCCACGACTGCTGGCCGTGCTGCGTTCCTACTGGCGGGCGGCGCGGCCTAAAGACTACCTGTTCCCCACCTGGCGTGAAGGCCGGCACATGAGCTCTAGCGCCCTGGCGGTCGCCTGCCGCAACGCCTGCCGGAACTCGGGAATCCCCAAGCGCATCACCGCCCACACGCTGCGCCACAGCTTCGCCACCCATCTGCTGGAGAACGGCGCCGACACCCGCGTGATTCAGGTCTTGCTCGGCCACAGCCGCATCGACACCACGGCGCGCTATACCGCCGTGACGCCCAACGCCATCGCCAAAACCGTCAGTCCGCTGGACGCGCTCAGACCGCAGCCCAAGCGCAAAACAAGCAGGTAATCTCCATGCCGCGGCCAGCTATCGAGCTGGCTGACATTTTTCGACTTCACGGTGCGACCTATCGCGCCGCGCACCGCCTGCCACGCCAGCAGTTGCGCGTCATGCGCGCCATCGAACTCTGCCGCACCGCGGCTCTCGGCGGCCATGTCGAACAATGCAGCCAGTGTTCGCACCGGCGCATCTCGTATAACTCCTGCCGTAACCGGCACTGTCCGAAGTGTCAGAATACCCAGCGGGTCCGCTGGCTCGAGCGCCGCACAGCCGAACTGCTGCCAGTCGAGTATTTCCATGTAGTGTTCACGCTGCCCGCCGAGATTGCCGCCATCGCTTTCTATAACCCGCAGCAGGTCTACGGGATTCTGTTCCGCATCGCCGCCCGAACCCCCTCGGGGGACACCTGAAAAGCGGCCAATGAGGGACAGCTGAAAAGTGGCCAACGGAATCAGGCAAGACAAGGTAGTTATAACCCACTACCGCACTTAGCGGCAATGAAACTCTGCCGGCGGATCGCAATTTCGGTTATTCTGTCGGCAACTGGGCGGAGGATATGGCTCCGCAGGGATGCGACCAGAGCGCCGACCCAGCGGCCGGAATGCGTGGGCGGCGCTGAGCCGCCTCCGCGGCATTCTGGCGGAAAAGCGAAAAATCCCGGGAGCGCGAGGGCAGAGCCCTCGCATCTATCCAAGCTCGGATGCCTTCTTCGTACTTCAGTCGGCAGCCGCCGTTTTGGTGCGCCAGCTCCTGGGCCCGCACTTGAGCACGTGTCCATGGTGCAGCAGCCGATCGAGCATAGCGCCGACGGCGGCGACATCGGCGAGCAGTTTACCCCAGTCATCCACCGGCCTGTTGGAGGTCAACAACGTGCTGGCGCGTTCATAACGCCGCATCACAATCTCCAGCAGATCCTCGGCGGCCGTCTGCGGCAACTTACGCATTCCGAAGTCATCGATGATCAGCAGCGCCACGCCGGCGATCGATTCCATGTACTGCTTGCGCCTGCCGTCGATGGTCGCCTCGGCGACTTCCTCCAGCAGGATATGGGTCTCGCGATAGAGCACCTTGTGGCCTTGCAGAATCGCGGCCTGGCCTATTGCCTGCGCCAGATGGCTTTTGCCCGTGCCACCCGGCCCGAGAAACAGCGCATCTTCGCGGCGCTCGATGAAGGCTCCGGTGGCCAGATCAAAGACCAGACTGCGATTCAGTTTCGGATTGAAGGTGAAGTCAAAGTTGTCGAGCGTCTTGTTGGGATCGCGGAACGCGGCGAGTTTGCGGCGCCGGTCCAAGAGCCGGTCTGAGCGACGGATCAGCTCGTCGGAGACCAGTGTGGCCAGCAGGTCGATCGGCGCCATCGGTTCGGCTTGAGCTTGCTGCAGCCGCGTCTCCAGCACCGCGGCCATGCCGCCGAGCCGGAGTTGGCGCAAGCTGCGCTGTAGTTCGGTGAGATTCATTCGGAGTTCTCCTGGTTTTCTGGCAGCGAAGTTTTGCTGTCGATGAGGTCGCGATACAAGGTCAGTTGCCGGATGATGGGATCCACTTGGCGCAGCGTGAGGGCGGGCCGGCGCTCGAGCCAGCGGCGGACGAAGCCATAGGGGTTGGCGGGAAGCCCGATTTCCAGCGCAGCGGCGCAGGCATCGTCGGCGAGGGCGGCGCCGTGTTTGCGCGCCAAGCCGGTCAACCCCATGATGCGGCGGATGGACTCTGGTCCGTCCCGGCGGTAGGTCTGTTCGGCGACCGCACCCACATGCGGGCCGATCTGGCCGCAACGCGCCAGCAGTTGCGTGGTGGGACGCGGTGTCTGCGCGGGCTTGTCCTCATCGGGGATGCGATGACGGCCACGCTCCTGGCGCCGGTGTTCGCGCAACAGTTGTCCGGTGCGCGGGTCCAACACACGCACCACGTAGCCATCCCACTGC
>JBOGNS010000227.1:0-1914 GCA_050747305.1 Candidatus Acidiferrales bacterium
AAACCTGTAGAACAGGCACTCCTGCCTGTCCGCGTTTGTATTCAGCATGGCCGGAATCGCTGGATCGGACAGAATGGACAGACAAGGATGTCTGTCCTACCGTCGAACCAAATCAGGTGCGGGAATGGTAGCGAAGCAACACGAGACTGCGGGACGAACCCGGGCAGACTAGAAGAGCTTCTTGCCGCTGTAGGTGTTCAAGGAGCAAGCCATGCATACGAAAGCCAGCACCACGAACAATCCAATCTGAACGTAAACCATGACCAACTTCTCCCCGTTGTCCCCACACTTATGATGCGGCGGGTTGCACGAGGGATTCCTGAGCAAGCAGCGATAGGCGAATTTTTTACCGCGCAGCGCGGGAGGAAGCAGAGCGGGAACCGCGTCCGGGGGCCTGCGCCGGGGCGGCAGCCGGCCGGGAGCGCAAAGCAGCGAGGAATTCTTCCACGGGGAGTGTATTGATTACATCTTTTTTCGTGAGCCAGCCGCGTCGCGCCGTGATCACGCCGTAGCGCATGAAAGGCAAATGCGTGGTCGAGTGCGCATCGGTGGAGATCACCACTTTCACGCCGCGGTCTTTGGCCATACGCAGGTGCACATCGCACAAATCGAGCCGGTCGGGATAGGCGTTGCACTCCATGGCCACGCCGTTTTTCGCCGCCGCGTCCAGCACGCGCTCCATGTCGTAGACATAGCCTTCGCGGCGCAGCAATTGCCGGCCGGTGGGATGCGCGATAATTTGCGTGTACGGATTCTCGATGCCCGCCAGCAGCCGCTCGGTCATCGCCGCGCGGTCCAGGTTCATGTAGGAGTGAATCGAACAGACCACCACATCCAGTTGCGCCAGCACTTCGTCACTGAGATCGAGCGAGCCATCCTTCAGGATGTCCACTTCCATCCCGGCCAGCAGCCGAATGCCGGGCGTGCGCTTTTGCGCCTCGCGAATCTGCCCGATGTGCTCGATGGTGCGCCGCTCATCCAAACCATTGGCTACCGTGACGGCCTTCGAGTGGTCGGTGATCGCGATGTACTCATAGCCCAGCTTCTTGGCCGCCGCGCCCATCTCTTCAATCGAGTTGCGCCCGTCGCTGGCCGTGGTGTGCATCTGCAAATCGCCGCGGATGTCTTCGAGGCGCACCAGCCGGGGCAGGCGATTCTCCAGCGCCGCGTCAATCTCGCCGGAGTTCTCGCGAATTTCAGGGTCCGGCGCCGCCATGCCCAGCTTGGCGTAAATCTCTTCCTCGGTTTTTCCTGCGACGCGCCGTCCGCCCTTCAGCGTGGTCATCGCATACTCGTTCAGCGTCCAGCCGAGTTTGTTGGCTCGCCCGCGCAGCACCACGTTGTGCTCTTTCGAGCCGGTGAAATAAATCATGGCCGCGCCGAAGCTTTCCTTTTCCAGCAGCCGCACGTCCACCTGCAAATGGTTTTTCAGCCGGAAGCTCAGCTTGTTCTCGCCGCGCGCGATGATCTGGTCAATCTCCGGGTAGAGCGCGATGTGATCGCAAATCGCGTCAATCTGCTTCTGGCCGGTGTGGCCCTTTGCCAGAATCAGCAGCAGGTCGAGGTCCCCGATGGTTTCCCGCCCGCGCCGCAGCGAGCCAGCTGGCGTCACGGACTCCACTCCTTTGCCCAGCGCGTGGATGTGCGCGATCAGTTTGGCGGCCTCGGCTTCCACGGCGTGAATTTGGAAGCGGCCGGTGGCCCGCTTGTAGCTTTCGATCGCGCGCAGGATGTTCTGCTCGGACTTCTCGCCGAAGCCCGGCATCGACCGCAGTTTCTCTTCCCGGCACAGCCGCTCGACGTCCTCCACCGTGGCGGCTTGAAACTCGCTCCACAGCAGCGCCACCCGCTTGGGGCCCAGCGATTGCAGCTTCAGTAAATGCAGAATCGTCGGCGGATATTTCTTCAGCAGTT
>JBOGNS010000228.1:0-12413 GCA_050747305.1 Candidatus Acidiferrales bacterium
GCCGCTGGTACAAAATCGTGCAGTCCGGCATCACCGTAATCGAAGACGATGTGGAAGTGCAGGCGCTCGCCGCCGTCGACCGCGCCACCGTCGGCGAGACGCGCATCCGCCGCGGCGCCAAACTCGACAACCTCGTCCAGGTGGGCCACGCCTCGAAGGTCGGCGAAGACACGCTGCTCTGCTCGCAGGTCGGCCTCGCCGGCTCCACCGAGGTCGGCGACCGCTGCATCCTCGCCGGGCAGGTGGGCGCCGCCGGGCATTTGCGCATCGGCGACGGCGCCGTGCTTACCGCACAAAGCGGCGTGCCCAACGACGTTCCGGCCGGCGCGGTGTACTCCGGTTACCCCGCGATCGAGAACAAGGAGTGGCTCAAGTGCGCCGCGGCCTACAACCGCTTGCCCGAGTTGCAAAAAACCGTGCGCGAAATGAAGGCCGAAATCGACCGCTTGCGCAACTCCGTCACGAGCTAGCCGCCATGGAGTGCGGCGGCTCGCCGCCGCTCTTGCGGTGACGATACCCGAGGCCAACCTCACACCCAGCGCATTATCCAGCCCTTCTGGGATCCAGCGCAGTGCGCGCGGCTTAACGGTCGGGTTCTGAGTTCTGAGTTTTGAGTTAGTTCAGAGTTTTGAGCTCACAGCGCCCTTTGCGCGTCCGGCAGCGCCGCCGCGATCGCATCTTGCACCAGCGTGCGCAGCGCGCTGCGTTGCTCCGCGGGGTACGCGCGAGAATCGACGGGCGGCAAGAAGCGCACTTCCACCGTGCCCGGATGAATCGCCGCGCTGCCCTTGCGCATGACTTGGTGCGCGCCAGTCACCGCAACGGGCACGACGGGCACTCCCGCATGAATCGCCATGATGAACGTGCCTTTCTTGAACGCGCGCAGCCGCCCATCCGGGCTGCGCGTGCCTTCGGGAAAGACCAGATAGGATGTACCGCGCTTCAAGTGCGCCACCGCCTGATCGACGCTCGCCATGGCCGCGGCTCGATTGCTGCGGTCCACTGGCACAAATCCTGCCAGCCGGAAGGCGCGCCCGAGTATCGGCACGCCGAACGCTTCTTTCTTGCCCAGCAGCGCTACGCGCCGCGGTATCGCCGCCACCACCGCTGGCGGATCCACGTTGCTGGTGTGGTTGGCCACAAACACGCACACTCCGGTCGGAATATTCTCGAGCCCCGCTGCGCGAATGCGCACGCCGCCCAAGCGCAGCGCGAATCGCGCACCCGCTACACCCACTTTGTAAAGTAAATCCGGCCGGCCGGTAAGCACGCAGTGCAGGATGAAAGGCGGCCCAAGCAGCAGAGTGTAAATCGCGAGAAAGCTGACGACGATGGCCGTGCGCAGCATCCTCAGTCGGTCGAGCCGCGCAGCAGGCCCGCGCGGAGGCGCCGCTGCCGCTCCGTCGCTTGCGGCAGCTCCTCGATTCGCACGCCGTCGCCTTCCTGCGTGAACCCGAGCCCTGCGCGCCGCAGTATATCTTCATAGGGCAGCGGCTCCGCGCCGGCTACGTAGCGCGCAAAGAAGTCCGCGAAACTCACGCCCGTGATTTTCTCGATCGCCTTGCGAATGCCCGCCGAGTCCTCATAGTAGCGGCCGCGCTGCGCGTACTCCGCGTTGAGGTGGCGCATCACGTGGTCGAGACTCTTGCGGTTATCGCTGGCGTCGCGAATCAGAATGTCCAGCAGCACGCCGAGGATTTCGCCCTTGTTGTAGTAGGAGATGCTCAACTCCGGCCGACGGTAAACGCGATACGACTCCAGCCACGCGTCGAGGCTGGCTTCTTCCGCGTTTTTCCACCGGCTCGCCGGTCGGGCTTCCAACTGCGCAATTTCTCCCGCCAATCCCGCGTAAAATTCCTGCGCGCTGCGCATCCCGGTGCGCACCAGCGTGTAGGCTTCGTAGGTGTTGGTGACGCCTTCCGCAAACCACAGCGCGCGCGTGATGTTGGCGCGGGTGTAATCCACCGGCTCCAGCGTGTTCGGCCGGATGCGCTTCACGTTCCATAGATGAAAAAACTCGTGCGCGGAAATGCCTTCCACGTTGGAATCGCCCGCGGTATGAATGGCCGTCGAGTTGGCATGCTCCATGCCGCCCCCGCCGGAATCGAAATGGTAGATGAACAGAAACTCCTCGAAGGGCACGTCCTCCATCAGCGTCACCTGATACTCGACAATCCGCCTGAGCTTTGCCTCCAGCGTTTCCCTGCGCCAGCTTGTGCCGTGCACCACCACGCGGATGCGCGCTCGTCCCACCGTGAAGCGAAACTGCTCGAACCTGCCGATCTCCACCGGCGCATCCACCAGCTCGTCATATCCCGCTGCGCGGAATGTTGCGGCCTGCCCGTCCGGCGCAAGAGCCACAGCGATCTCCCATCCTGCGGGCAGATCGCTGAAGGTTACCCGCGCCTCCTCGTCACGCCGATCCGGCACGTAAAAAAGCGCCATCGCCAAATTGAGGAATGCGTGCTCTGAGTTGAGCTGCGTAGCGAACGGCCCCTGCTCGTCCCACAAAACGCCGTAACTCACCACCACCGACTTGCCGCCGGAGATTCGCCAAGTCATGGTGTCGCTCTTGGCGACTGCCAATGGCTTGCCATTCGCGTCGTGCGCTTTCACGTCCATCACGCGGCTCGCGAAATCACGGATTTGGTAGAGCGCATTCCACGCCGGCATCTGCACGTCCACGGCGCTCTTCACATCCGGTATCGTCATCGTGACGCGCAGAATGTGCTCGGACGGCGCTGCCACCGACACGCGATACTCGATGGTTGCCGCGGCAGGCAGCGCCAGCGCGAAGCCCGACGCCGCCAGCGCGATCGCCACGCGTCGCAGGACACCGCTTCCCGGATGCTTCAACGCGTGCCCTCCCGCTGCCGCAGCCGCTCCAGCAATCGTTCGCACAGCTCGTCGAAGCTGCCGTTCGACATCACCAGCACCACATCGCCGCGCTTTGCCGCGCCGCCCAAATGCGCCACAATTTCATCCACCGACGCAAACGCCTCTGCCGCCGTGCCGCGTTTCCGCAGCGCCGCTACCACTCGCTGCGGCGAGAACCGCTCCTCCTCCTTCAACTGCTGCGAGCGATGCACCGCGCCAAATACCACCACATCGGCGCCCGCCAGCGCATCCGGCAGCACATCCTCGAACACTTTTGTGCGCATGGTGTTTGACCGCGGCTCCACCGCGGCCCACAGCCGCGCTCCCGGGCGCGCGCTGTCGAGCCAGCGCGACCGCGTGGCCGCAATCGTCTCGCGAATCGCAGTGGGATGGTGCGCAAAGTCGTCCACCACCAGCACCCCGCCGGCCTCGCCTTTCACTTCCAGCCGGCGCCGCACGCTGCGATAGGTAAGCAGCGCCTCTTCGATGGCCTCACGCTCAATCCCGCGACCGTGCGCAATGGCTATCGCGGCCAGCGAGTTCAGAATATTGTGCCGCCCCGCCAGCGGGGTGCGAATCCGCGCCACCTCCGCACCTTTGAAGGCCACGCGGAAATGCGTTTCGCTTGCGACATTTTCGATGTCGCCCGCAGTCCAGTCGGCCTCTGCCCCCAGCGCATAAGTTTCCACGGCGCAAAACGCGCGAGCGATACATTCGCGCACGTCGCCCGCTGCCTCATCCACGCAAGCCACGATGCGCCCGCTGCGCGGAACCAAATTCACCAGCCGCTTGAATTGCAGCTTCATGGACTCGAAATCGGCATAAATGTCGGCGTGATCGAACTCCACGGAGGTGAGGGCCAGCTCATTCGGCCGGTAGTGAAAAAACTTCGGGCCGCGGTCGAAGAATGCCGTCTCATATTCGTCGCCTTCCAGAATGAATCCCGCGCCTCCGCCCAGCCCGTAGCTCTTGCCGAAATTCTCGGCAATCCCGCCTACGAAAAAATTCGGCCGCCGTCCCGCCACTTCGAAAATCCACGCCACCAGCGACGTGGTCGTGGTCTTCCCGTGCGTACCCGCAATCACAATCGAGTGATGCCCGGCGATGAAGAACTCCTTCAGCGCCTCGGGCATCGATTTGTACGGGATTTGTTGGTCGAGCACGTATTCCAGATCGGCGTTCCCGCGCGCAATCACATTGCCCACCACCACCAAATCCGGATGTGGTTTCAGATTTTCCGCGCTGAACCCTTCTCGATAGGAAATGTTGAGTGATGCCAGCAGCGTGGAGGCCGGCGGATACACGTTCACATCCGAGCCGGTGACGCGATACCCGCGCTCCGCCAGCATCCCCGCCAGCGCAGCCATGGCGGAGCCGCCCACCCCAATCAAATGAATATGCTCCATCCGTTTTCGCGCGAGTTCGCTCGCCCCCGCGGGTTCACGTGACAGCAGCTTCCAGCATTTGCAGTTCAGTCTTCGCGCTGCCTGCGCCGGCTTGCAATCGCGCGCGCACGCCCATCGGGAGCGTCAGCATCGGCCGCGGCGTGTGGCCCACCGCTGCTCCCCACGCAACCGGAATGCCCGAATCCCGCGCAAAGCGCGAGGCGATGCTTTGCACGTTCTCGCTCTCGCCCGGCGGCTCGCATTCGGGAAACTCCCCGAAGATAATGCCGCGCAACTCGCGCAGCTTGCCCGCTTGCCGCAGGTGCATCAGCGCGCGATCCACCTGAAACGGCTTCATCGCGCGGTCTTCCAACACCAGAATTACGCCGCGCGTATCCAGCTCCCACGGAGTCCCCAGCGTGGTTTGAAGCACCGTGAGACAGCCGCCGAGCAACACGCCTTCCGCGATGCCTTCCGCCAGCGGCTCGCCGCGCAAGTCAACCCGCCACCCGCCGCTCGTGCTGCGCAACGCCGCCAGCAAAGACTCCTCGTCGTATCCGCCAGCGCCCTTATCGAGTCCCGCCGCCACCATCGGCCCGTGGAACGTGACCCAATTCAACTTTTGCCATAGGAACGATTGCAGCGCGGTGGCATCGCTGTAACCCACAAACACTCTCGGCGTGGCGAACATCCCGGCATCTACACGATCGAGCAGATATGTCGCGCCATAACCGCCTCGCGAACACCAGACCCCGTTCACAGACTTGTCGCCGAAAGCGCCCGTCAAACCTTCCCACCGCGTTGCATGACTTCCAGCAAAGAAACCGTGCCGCGCCCTCGCGCCATCGGCCACCACCGGCTCGAATCCCAGCCGCGCCAGTTCCTTGCGGCCGGATTCCAAAGCGGCCTCATCCACCGGGCTGGATGGCGAAATCACGCGCACGACCGCGCCGGCCTTCAACGCAGGTGGCTTGAGGGGCGAAGGCATCGCGTGGCTATTCTCTCTGAAATTCCAGCGGGATTACTTCGCAACGCGCATCCAGGTGTCCAAATTTCTCCAGGATGGCCTGCTGCTGCGAATGGCTCACGTCGGCATCGAACTCCATCATGTAATCCGGCCCTACGTGGAACAGTTGGAAGTGCTGCATGGGAATTTTCAAATCCGCCAGCGCGCGATTCGCGCCGGCCATCACGTTTTCCAGGTTACTGGTAGTCAGGCGGAAGGCCACCGGCCGCGTCTTCAGGCTCAGGCGATTCTCCAGCCAGCCCAGCAACGAGAGCGACAGCAGGATCACCCCGGTGACGAATGTTGCTGTGATGTAGAGGCCCATGCCCGCGGTCATGCCTACGCTGGCGACCACAAAAATCGTGGCCGCTGTGGTCAGCCCGGTCACCGAGCCGCGCTCGCGAATGATCGCGCCCGCGCCGATGAACCCGATACCGGTGATGATCTGCGCCGCGATGCGCCCGGGATCGGTGCCCGCACCTTGCGCCACGTGCGTCGAGAGAATCGTGAACAGCGCCGATCCGATGCAGATCAGCATGTTGGTGCGAAGCCCCGCGGGCTTGCGGTGCAGCTCGCGCTCCAGCCCGATGGCGCCGCCCAGCGCTGCCGCGACCAGCAGCTTGATCACCGCGCCTACGCCGAGGTCCATCGTGAAGTCCATCGCCGCCTCGCCACACCGTAGAACCGACTTCGCTCACAGCCGACAGTCGACAGCTCACAGTTTACAGTCGACAGTCGATAGTTCGGACCCACAACTCCGCGCTGTAAGCTGTGGACTGTGAGCTGTCGACTGTAAGCTGTGAGCCGGGAGGTCTGTCCTACTCTGCCTACAGCCGGAACCGCGTCAAATCATAAAATTTCCGCGCGCGCTTGCGAATTTCGCGCGCCGTGAGCCGCCGCAACCGATCCATCCCGAAGCGTTCCACGGCGAAGCTGCCCATCACCGAACCGTACACCATGGCCGCGCGTAGCGTCGAATCCGTCACCCGCGCGCTGCGTGCCAGCGCGCCCATGAACCCGCCCGCAAAACAATCGCCCGCACCGGTGGGATCCCGCACATCGTGCAGCGGGAATCCGGGCACCGTAAACACGTCGCCACCGCGCATCAACACCGCGCCAAATTCCCCGCGCTTGATCACCAGAACCTTCGGCCCCATGCGAAAAATATCCGCAGCCGCTCGCAGCAGATTGTACTGCCCGGAAAGCTGCCGCGCCTCCTCGTCGTTGATCACCAGAATATTCACCAGCTTCAACGTGGCGCGCAACTCATCCGGCGTGCGCTCGATCCAGTAATTCATGGTGTCCAGCGCCACCACTTTGGGCCGCCCGTTGACCTGTTGCACCACCGAGGCTTGTAACGCTGGATGAATGTTGGCGAGAAAAATGAATTGGCTGTTGCGGTAGGCCGCCGGCAGCTTGGGATTGAAGTCGGCGAAAACGTTCAACTCGGTGGCCAGCGTGATGCGCTGGTTCATGTCTTCGCTATAGCGGCCGTGCCAGAAAAACGTTTTGCCCGGCACCCGCTCGAGCCCCGCGGTGTCGATGCGCCGGCCGCGAAAAATTGTCGCATCCTTGGCCGTGAAGTCGTCGCCCACCACGCCCACCAGCCGCACCGGCACAAAGTAGCTCGCCGCCACCGCAAAGTAGGTGGCCGCGCCCCCCAGCGTGCGGTCCACTTTGCCAAACGGCGTTTCCAGCGCGTCAAACGCGACCGATCCCACCACCAGTACGCCCAATCTGTTCTCCTTCAAGCGGCAGACGTCGATGGTCCATCGTTCATGGTCGATAGTGGCGTCCTCGGTTGCATGCTGACTATCGACTCCCAACTAATCGACTATCGACAGTCCGTCCATCAGATCGGAATGTATTTCCCGATGATCGCGGCCAGCCGCTTCTTCGTCGCCGCCGGAATCGCAGCGCGATCGGTGATCAGCCCATGCGCCAGCGCCGACGCGCACTTGCACGGACGCCCGGCCGGCATCGCGCGTACCGCGGCGCGAATCACGCGCTGCACGTTTTCGGTATTCTTGTTCAGATTGCTGATCACCTGGCTGATGGTCACCGAGTCGTGCTCCGGATGCCAGCAGTCGTAATCGGTCACCATGGCCACCGTGGCGTAACAAATCTCCGCTTCGCGCGCCAATTTCGCTTCAGTGAGATTCGTCATGCCGATAATATCGAAGTCCATCTTGCGGTAGCTGTTCGACTCCGCCAGCGTGGAAAACTGCGGCCCTTCCATGCACACGTACGTGCCGCCGCGATGCAGCTTCACTCCCGCGTTCTCGCACGCCGCGCCGAGCACCTGAGAAAGATGGCTGCACGTCGGCTTGTCGAAGGTAATGTGCGCCACCAGCCCGGCGCCAAAGAACGTTGCCACGCGCAGCCGCGTGCGGTCGTAAAACTGGTCGGGGATGCAGAAATCCAGCGGCGCCAGCTCTTCTTTCAGCGAACCTACCGCGCTCACGGAGATAATCCGCTCGACGCCCAGCATCTTCAGCGCGTAAATGTTGGCGCGGTAGTTGATCTCGCTCGGCAGGATGCGGTGCCCGCGCCCATGCCGCGCCAGAAATACCACCCGCCGCTCCTCCAGCGTGCCAATCACCATCATTTCCGACGGGTCGCCAAAGGGCGTATCCACCAGCAATTCGCGCGTCTCCGTGAGCCCAGCCATGGTGTAAAGCCCGCTGCCGCCGATGATGCCCAGCGGCACGCTCTCGCTGTGGCTGCGATTCCGCTTGACCGCCTTCGCCGCTTTCGTTCTGTTCTTCGCTTTGTGCTTAGCCATTCTGCCTCAAGGGGTCCAATGCTGCGACGGGCTACGGCGTTGCTTCAGCTTCACTCCACGCTGACCGGTTCTGCGATGTACTTCCCCTCGCGTTCACGCAGATACGCCGCCTGCACATTCGGGTCGTGCGAAAAAAGACACAGCCAGCCCTCGCGCGCGGCCTGCGGGATCAGCTTCTTCTTATTCTCCAGCGTGGTCATCGGATACAGGTCGTAGCCCATGATCCACGGAAATGAGAGGTGTGCCGTGGTCGGCACCAGGTCCACAAAAAGAAACGCCGTCTTGCCGCCACCGGTGATCCGTACGCACTGCATGTCCGCGTTGTGACCGGGCACGCGCAGCACTTCCACGCCGGGCGCCACTTCGCGGTCGCCCTCGATCAACCAGAACTGCCCGGCCGCTTCCACCGGCGCAAAGTTCTCGGGGAAATAGCTGGCGCGGTCGCGCTCGTTGGGGCGCTTGGCATGTTCGAGCTCACCCTTCTGCAATACGTAGCGCGCATTCGGGAATGTCGGCGCCACCTTGCCATCCACGATCCGCGTGTTCCAGCCGCAGTGATCGAAGTGCAGGTGCGTGTCAATGACGATGTCAATGTCTTCCGGCCGCAGCCCGCGCGCCGCAAGCTGCTCCGGCAGCCGTGGCGGGCCGTCAATCGCATACATCTCCGCGAACTTCGCTTCCATCTTGTCGCCCGCGCCGGTTTCCACCAGAATCCACTTCCCTGCGGTCCGGATTAGCGGGCAGTTCATCCCCAGCCGGATGCGATTGCGCGCGTCCGGCGTGAACTTGCGCTCCCACAGCGGTTTGGGCACCACACCGAACATCGCGCCGCCATCCAGCGCGAAGTAGCCATCGTTCACGATGTACAGTTCAATGTCGCCAAGCTTCATAGACGCATTCGGGCGGTAGTGTAGCAAACAACAGTAGGACAGGCACTCTTGCCTGTCCGCCTTGTTAGCAAATTTGCGACGGCTCAGGCAGGGCAGGCACTCTTGTTACCCTGAGGCCCGGCGCCGAAGGCCTGGTTGCCTTGCGGACCAAGCCTAAACTCCGAGCGCCGAGGCAAGACAGCCACACTTGGTCCGGTTTGCGGCTACAGAACTGAAAAAGGAAAGGCGGACAGGCAGGAGTGCCTGTCCTACTTCAGCCCGGCGCGCGCCAGCACGTCGTTCACTGCACCGTACGGATCCTTCTTGCGCGCCGCCACGTCGGCGGCCAGCGTATCGAGCGCGCCATCGGCCAAATATTTCTCCAGTACGCGATCCAGCAGCCGCGCTTGCAGCAGTTCGAGCAGCCGCTTCTTCCACCGAGCCACCTGGCGTGCCGTACTCTCATTGCGTGCCGCAAACCGCGCACGGAATTCCTCCACCGCAGCGGCCAGCTCGCTGACGCCTTTGCCCTCCGTGGCCACGGTGCGCAGCAGCGGCGGCTTCCAACCGTCGCGCTCCGGCGCCAGGGACAGCATCGCCAGCAATTGCTGTTCGAAGCGGTCGCTGCCCTCGCGGTCCGCTTTGTTCAGCACAAAAATGTCGCCAATCTCCATCAACCCGGCTTTGATGTGCTGCACTTCATCACCCAGCCCGGGCACCAGCAGCACCACCGTGCAGTCCGCAAGCTGCATGATATCCACTTCGTCTTGCCCCACGCCGACGGTCTCCACCAGCACTACATCTTTGCCTGCGGCGTCGAGCACCAGCGCCACATCAGCCGTCGCGCGCGCCAGCCCGCCGAGGAATCCCCGGGTGGCCATCGACCGGATAAAAATTCCGCGATCACCCGCGTGCCCCTGCATGCGAATGCGGTCGCCGAGAATCGCCCCACCGGTAAACGGGCTGGACGGATCTACGGCGACAATTCCCACCGACTTCTTTTCCGCGCGGTAGTGCGCCGCCAGCTTATCCACCAGCGAACTTTTGCCGGTACCCGGCGCGCCGGTTACACCCACGCGATACGCTTTGCCGGTATGCGGAAAAAGCGCGCGCAGCAGCGGCTCCGCATCCGCTTCGTTGTTTTCGATGGAAGTGATGGCGCGCGAGATGGCGCGCACATCGCCCGCGCGGATGTGTGCGGCCCAATTGTCTGCGCTTGCGGACACGGAACCCTATGGAGTGCGGCGGCTTGTTTACCCTGAACTCGCCGAAGGCGAGCGAAGGGCCCGCCGTTCTAATAGCGCGAAGCTCGCTTCGCGCTTTGCGCGCATCATCGAGCCCGGCGTCGTGCTACTTGCTCCCCAGCAACTGCCGTGCGATTACCAGCCGCTGAATCTCGCTGGTGCCTTCGCCGATGGTACACAGCTTCACGTCGCGATAGTACTTCTCCGCGGGGTAATCTTTGATGAAGCCGTAGCCGCCAAAAATCTGCACCGCCTCACTGGCCACGCGCACCGCCACCTCGCCGGCATACAGTTTGGCCATGCTCGACTCGCGCGTCAGCCGCCGGCCGGGCTGATCCGCCAGCCACGCCGCCTGGTACGTGAGCAGCCGCGCCGCCTCGATCTGCGTGGCCATGTCTGCCAGCTTGAACTGAATGGCCTGAAACTCGCTGATGGCCTTGCCGAATTGCTTGCGCTGCTTGGCGTACTTCAACGCCGCCTCGTACGCGCCTTGCGCCATGCCCAGTCCCAGCGCCGCAATCGAGATGCGCCCGCCATCCAGAATCTCCAGGCTGTTGCGGAAGCCGTGCCCCTCTTTGCCCAGCAGTTGCTCGCCGGGAATGCGGCAATCGGAGAACGTCACCTCCGAAGTGTCGCTCGCGCGCAACCCCAGTTTGTTTTCTTTCTTCCCCGGCTTGAATCCTTCAGTTCCCTTCTCGATGATGAATGCCGAGATCCCTTTCGATCCCTGCGACGCATCGGTGCGCGCCATGGCCACGCACACGTCGGCATAGTGGCCGTTCGTTGTAAATGTTTTTGCGCCGTTCAGCACCCAGCAGGTCCCTTGACGCTTCGCTGTCGTCCGCGTGCCCCCGGCATCGGACCCGGCATTCGGCTCGGTCAGCGACCAGCAACCCAGCTTCTCCCCACGCGCCAGCCCCGGCACGTACTTCTTCTGCTGCTCTTCGCTCCCGAACTTGTAAATGTGATTCGTACACAGCGAATTGTGCGCCGCCACGATGATCCCGATCGAGCCATCCACCCGCGACAATTCCTCGATGGCAATCGCGTACTCGATGTACCCCAGGCCCGCCCCGCCGTACTTCTCCGGAAAGATCACCCCCAGCAGACCCATGTCCGCCAGTTTGGGAATGATTTCCTTCGGGAAGCGCGACGCTTCATCCCACTCCATCACGTGCGGCGCAATTTCGCCTTCCGCAAATTCGCGAATCGAACGCCGCAACTGCTGCTGCTCATCGGTGAGAGAAAAATCCATTACACCTCGATCCTGAATGCGCCCCGTAAACGATGCGCTTTTATATCACAGCACGCGCGAAGCCCAGAAACAACCAGCGAGGATGGCTTGACGCTTCCTCCGGCGGCATTCTACGATTGCGCCGCTCCTGTCACCCGGTCAACGTGCACACCAACGCCCAACCCGCGGCCGATGCCCGTATCCTGGTGGTCGAAGACACGCCGGAACTCAGCCAGATGCTCGTCCAGCTGCTTGCCACCGCGGGCTATCACGTGGAAACCGCGTCCGATGGCCGCGAAGCGCTCGAGCGCCTCGAACGCGAATCCTTCGACCTGTTGCTGCTCGACGTGTGGATGCCGCGTATGAACGGCCTCGAGCTGCTGGCTGAGTTGCGCAACCGCTGGATCCTCACCAAGTGCATCGTGATGACCGGCGACAATACGCCGGAGACGCTGTTGCAAGCCGTGCGCGAGCAAGCTTACCAATTCATGGTGAAGCCTATCGACCCGAAAACGCTGCTCGACCTGGTGGCCGAGTCGCTCGCCGCCTCGCCTGTGGTGCCGGCCATCGAAGTGGTTTCTGCGCTGCCGCACTGGGTCGAGTTGCTGGTGCCCTGCCAGATCGAGGCCGCCGACCGCATCCAGAGCTTT
The DNA here is from genome assembly GCA_050747305.1 of Candidatus Acidiferrales bacterium. Taxonomy (GTDB): domain Bacteria; phylum Acidobacteriota; class Terriglobia; order Acidiferrales; family UBA7541; genus JBOGNS01. Next base: position 12,051 of record JBOGNS010000228.1, read on the forward strand.
CTGGACAAGCTGGAATCCGACCTGCCCCTCGAGGTGCGGCGGGCGGTGGGCGCCGCCTTTCGCGAACTGCTGCTCAACGCCATCGAATGGGGCGGGAAATTCGATCCCAGCCGCAAGGTGCGCATCGCTTATCTGCGCCTGAAGAAGATGCTGCTCTACCGCATCGCCGACCCGGGCGCCGGCTTTCGCCTCGAAGAACTGAAACACGCCGCCGTGGTCAATCCCAGCGACCCCACCGCGCACATCGCAGCGCGCGAACAAAAAGGCCTGCGCCCCGGCGGCTTTGGCATTCTAATGGCGCAATCGCTGGTGGATGAAGTGCTCTACAACGAGTCCCGCAACGAAGTCGTCCTCGTGAAGTAC
>JBOGNS010000229.1:0-3801 GCA_050747305.1 Candidatus Acidiferrales bacterium
TTTACGTACGCGGTGTGCCGCGGGGTGGTGAGCAAGCGCGGCGTGGCATCGTGATAAAGAAACGCCGATGCGTCCGACTCCACATCGGGCCGCAGTTCGCCGCGGCACGCTTCGAGGATCCGCTCGACCTCGCCGGCGCCAATCACCGCATCTACTTCGGGAATCTGCTGGCAAATCTCGTCGCGGTAGCGCTCCACCAGGCAACCTGCAACAATCAGCCGTTGCGCGCGCCCCAACTTTTTGTGCTCGGCCATCTCGAGGATGGCCTCCACCGACTCCTTCTGCGCCGGCGCAATGAAGCTGCAGGTGTTCACCACCAGCACGTCAGCCTGGTCGGCGCGCGGCGTCAGCTCATAGCCGGCGCGCGCCAGCGCGCCCATCATCACCTCGCTATCCACGAGGTTCTTCGGGCATCCGAGGCTCACAAATCCGACCTTAGGCATACGGTGGCTTCGACTGAGAAAGTTGAATCGAGCATTTTAGCATATGCGTCTGGCCGAGATACCCAAGCGCAATGGACAGAAAATAGAAAATAGAAAAGGGAAAATAGAAAATCGAATTGGAAGCAGGGGAAGTGCTGTGGTCGAAGCGAAGGGTTTCCTCTTTTCTCTTTTCTATTTTCTCTTTTCCATTTTCTGGTTCATGGCTTCGCGAGGGCCGCCCTCACGGCATTAATGAGCGTGGCCATATTGACCAGGTCCGCCGGCGCGGCGCCGAAACGCGAGGCCTGGTAGCGCACAGTCAGCTCGGTGAGCGGCGCAGCCAGCGCAGCGGAAGGGAGCGACGCAGCAAACTCCAGCGGCGTTTGCCCGGCGGCCTTGCGCAGCCCGCGACGTTCGAGCAGCCGCAGCATGCGCCGGTACTGCGCGCTGGCCAGTTCGGCAGTAGCCTGCGGCGCCACGCGCCATCCGCGGCGCACCGCAAGCGCCAGCAGAAACTCGCGGATCGCCCGCCCGCGCAGCAGCACCAGCACGGCCAGCGTCAGCAGCACCAGCACCGCAGCGGCAGAAACCGGCGAAGCACGCGCGGCCCGCGTGACGTGCTGTTGCCAGCGCATCATCGTCCAGCCCGCCGCGGTGCGGTTTGCTTGCCACCACTCGCGCAGGCGTTCGGACCAGCTCAGCGATGCGCGCTGCAAATTTCGCCCGAGTTGCTGCTGCTGCGCCGCGTTGTAGTTGACCACCCAATCGATCCACATCAGTTCGAGCCAGTCCCAGTAAAGCCCGAGCCGGCCCCACAAGCCTCGCTGCAGGCCCAGCGATGCAGGCGTGGGGTCGAAGGGAATCCAGCCGTAGCCGGGAAAAAACACCTCCACCCAACTGTGCGCATCGCTGGCGCGCACGATGAAATCGTCGCCCACGTCGTTATACTCGCCCTGCAAATAGCCGGTGGTGTTGCGCGCCGGAATGCCCAGGGTGCGCAGCATCACCGCCATCGCCGAAGCGAAATACACGCAATGCCCGGCGCGGCGCTCGAACAGAAACCACGGCAGCGGGTCCGCGGGCGGGTTGCCGAGGTCCAGCGTGTAGCCAAACTGGGTCCGCAGATGGCGCTCGATGGCCGCCGCCTTATCGAACACGGTGGGCGCGGTGGCAGTGACTTGCTCAGCCAGGCGCTGAATGCGCGGATCCATCGTCGCCGGAAGCTGCAAGTACGTCTTACTCAGCTTCTCGTCGTAGTCGGAGCCAGCGGCGCGCAACAGATCCGGCGGCACATTGGGAACCAGCGAACGCGCCTCGTAGAAGATTTTGCCAAAGCCGTGCGCGGGATTCTCGATCGCTCCGGTGCGATCGTCCAGACGGAGGAATGGTTGGTGGCGCGAGGTCAGCCGGTAGGTGCCGGGCGCGAATAGCCCGCGCACCGCCACGCCGTGTGTCGCCACAAAGATCGTATTGGTGGCCATCGGCTCCAGGTAAACGCGATAGCTGACGCGGCGCAAAAGGAGCCCCGGTGGCAGCTCGCGGTCGCGTAACGGTGGAACGTTGGCCCTCAGTGGATACCATCCTCCCGCGCCGGGCAGGATGGCCTGGTCAGCGTGCGGCTCGCTGCTCCAGCGACGGCCATCGAAGGTGGTGAATGCATTGCCGCGCCAGTAGGTGTTGCCGAGCGCCACCGGGCCGCCGTCCACTTGCACGCGCATCACGATGGCCGGGTTCTGCTTGATGGCGCCGATCTGGCCGAGGCTTACATCGTCGCTGAAGCCGGAGATCAGCGTGGGCTGCAAGTTGAAGCCGCTCAAATAGCCTGCGGTGATGCGCGGCAGCACGAAAAAAATCACGGCGCCGGCTGCCAGCGACGCTACCGCCATCACAAACGCGGTCACGCTCAGCGCGCGGTTCAACCGCCGCGCGGAATGGGTTCCCAGCGCCATCGGCGGCGCCGCCGTACCCTGGCTGCTGCGCTGGATTTCCAGTCCCATGAAGGTGGAAACCGCCAGCACGATGTAGATGAAAAGAAACAGGAGGAACCACGTGTCGGTGGTGAGAATCGCCGCCGAAAGCACCAGCGCAAAGGAAATCATCGTCAGGAACATGTAATCACGCGTGGTGCTGGCCGAATAGAGCCGCACCATCATCGTGAACAGCAGCAGGTGAATCGTCGCCAGCAGCGCCGCATAAAGCGCCGGGCTGGGCGCGTCCTGCGCCAGCGTGCGCGAGAAAAAGAAAAGGTCGAGCGGGAAAAAGAACATGTACCCCACGGTCAGCATGGTGGCGGTGGCATGCGTAAGCTCCGGCGGCAGACCGCGCACCCAGCGCACCGCTTTCAGAGCCAGCAGCAACGGCGGAAGGAAGGCCGCCAGCGGATCGAGCTTGCCGGTGAACGCCACGGTGAACGTGCTGGTCACCAGCATGAAGAAAAGCGACGCCTCGAAGTAGCGATGGATCGCTCCCAGCGCCGGCCTGCGATGCGCGCCACCGGCTGCACCGTGCGCCTTCGCCGCGAATTGTGAAGCTGCCGCCATGCTCAGTCCGGTTTCGCTGCACCAGCCCGCCGCGGCAAGTGCGGCGTGGTGCCCGATGCGCGCGCTAAGTGGTCTCCAGCGCGCCGCGCAATCTTTCGCGTCGCGCTGGAGACGGCCAGCGCGTCAAGCTCGTCGAGCCGCGGCATCCGCGCGCCCGCAATCTGCGGCAACTGCGCAACCCGCAGTAGAAATGGATGCAGCGTCACCTCGCGAAATGTGACGGTGTGCTTGGCTGGCGGCAGCGCAATGAGATCCGCCGCCTCGGTGCGCGCCGTGTAGCTCTGCGTTCTCTTTGTTGATGTTTTGGCTTTGCCGTTGCTTAGCTCCCGCAGACGAGCGCGCAACCTTTCGCGCGGCTTCGACATACCGCGCACAACCGGGAACTGCCACATGCGCGAAAAAAGCCCATCATGCCCGTCGCCATTCGGGGGCACGAGCAGCGTGCGCCCGCGCGGATCCAGCAGGACCGCAGCAACCAGTGTCACGCTTTCGGTTGCGCGCTTGCTCCGCGCGGCCGGCAGGTCTTCCGCGATGCCAAGTTGCTGCGCGCGGCACCACTGCGACACCGGGCAGGCTTCGCAACGCGGCGCTCGCGGCGTACACACTGCTGCGCCCAGCTCCATCATCGCCTGGTTCCACTCGCCCGGTAGGACGGGCACTCTTGCCTGTCCGCTGGTGGCAGGCAACAACGCATCGGAGTGTGATTGCAATGCTTGCCAGCGCCGCGGCGCACGCAAATCTCCGCGCATCGCATACAGCCGCGCCAGCACCCGCGCCACATTGCCATCGAGCACCGCGTGAGGCCGGTCATACGCAATGCTCAGCACCGCCGCCGCGGT
>JBOGNS010000230.1:0-2635 GCA_050747305.1 Candidatus Acidiferrales bacterium
CAACAACTCTTCGCCGGCAAAGGATTTCAAATTGAATCCGCGCGCGTGATCCGCGACATGGATTCCGGCCGCTCGCGCGGCTTCGGCTTCGTGGAAATGAATTCCGCCGAAGCCGCCACTCAGGCCATCCAGCAGTTGAACGGATTCACGCTGGAAGGCCGCGCGCTCACCGTCAACGAAGCGCGCCCGCAGGCCCCGCGCGGCGGTGGTGGCGGTCGCGACAGCGGCCACAATCGCAGCGGCGGCGGCGGTCGCCGGCGCTACTAGCGGCGCGTGTGTAGCGGCGACCTTTAGGTCGCCACTTCGCGTTCGCATCGCTTCTAGGTCGCCACTGTGCTCTCGGCCTGCACCTGCGCAATGGCCAGGCGCACTGCGTAATGGCGGCTTGTAGGGCGCAATGGCGACCTAAAGGTCGCCGCTACATGTCGCCATCGCATGTTGTGCGCCAATCGGCCGAGACGGCGAATCGTCACACAAAGGAGGCATTGTTGAGCAACGCCATTCAAATCCAATTCACCGGCTTCGTCGTCACCACCAAACTGCGCGAATACAGCTTCGCCATCAAAGAAGGCGGCAACGAGCCGTGCCTGCTCAAGCTCACCATCCCCAACGAAGCTTTCCTCACCCATCGCGCCCGCTATCAGGACGGCCCGGGCATCTGCTCCGAGCGTCTCCAGCGCGAAGTGGACGCCAATCGCTGGCACGAGCTCAAAGGCCGCCTGGCGATCACCGACTCCGACCTCGACGAGTACCGCATCGCCCACTCCCCCAAATCCAAGCCACGCTACCCCAACAAATCTTTTGCCCACAGATCCCTTGCCTAGCCCTCTGGAATTCTGAATCTCGAGTCACCCAATTCGCGTTCATCTGCGTTGATCTGCGTTCATCCGCGTTCTGCATTCTTGCCGAAATGAACTTTGCCTCGACTTTCGACCCGTCAGCCTTCGGCTTTTCACTTTTTCGCGCTTTCTGCTATGCTTTTCGTTTGCTTTTTGCGCGAGACCGCCCCAGTGGGCGCAGGATTGTAGCGGCGACCTTCAGGTCGCCACATTGCTCCCGGGCGCCGGCTGAAAATGGCGGCCTCAACCGTCGGCAGGTTTCGCATGGCGACCTGAAGATGATCGCGGAAGGTGCAGATTCAAGAGTGGCGACCTAAAGGTCGCCGCTACAGGAGTTCGGGAATGGCCCAACGATGTGAAATGTGCGGCAAGGGGCCGAGTTACGGCAACAAGGTTAGCCACGCCAATAACACGCGGCGACGCAGGTGGAATCCCAATCTGCGCCGCGTAAAGGCGGTGGTGGAGGGCGTGCATCGCCATGTCCGCGTGTGTACCGTGTGCCTGCGCTCGGGGCGTGTCACGAAAGTGGCCTGAAGTAAAGGAAGTGAGGAAGTAAGGAAGTTAAGGAGATAAGGAAGGAACCAACGGTGATTCGCGAGCTCCTTACTTCCTTACGTCCTGACCTCCTTACTTCCGATCGTTGACGCTACGGAGTTAATTTGAATCGCGGTCTGGTAATCATCGCAATCGCAGCCGCGCTGCTGGCCGGCGCTTGCCAGAAGCAGCAGGCGCCCTCGCCCGACGTGTGGGCGGTGGTCAACGGCAAGGAGATTCGCCGCGACGAGGTGGAAAAATACTTCAAGGGCCGCATCACGCCGGGGCTCACGCCGTCGGACGAAGAAGCGCTCACCACCAAGCTGGGCATCCTCGACGAATTGATCCTCAACGAGATTTTGATGGAGCGCGCGCGCACCCTCGGCGTCGAGGCCAGCGACGGCGAAGTGGAAGACAAGTTCACCGAGCTGAAGAGTCCCTACACCGAAGACGAATTTCTGCGCCAGCTCAGCCAGCGCGGCATGTCTGTGGACGACGCCAAGCGCGAGCTGCGCCGCCAGCTCTCTGTCCAGAAGCTCATCAATCGCGAAGTGGTCTCGAAAATCAGCATCACCGATCAGGACATCAGCGCCTACTACGAGGCAAACCGCGAGGAGTTCAACGTCACCGAAGCGCGCTACCGCCTGGCGCAGATCGTGGTCACCCCGGTGCGCGACACGCAACTGCGCAACCTGCAAAGCAACGACGCCACCACTCCCAACGATGCGCAGCGCAAGGCCGCCATGTTGATGGAGCGCCTCAATGCCGGCGCCGATTTCGTGCAATTGGCGATGGATTACTCCGAGGATCCCAGCTCCGCTTCCACCGGCGGCGATATGGGCTTTGTGCCCGAGTCGGCGTTCAATCAGGCCCCGCCGGAGCTGAAGCGCGCGGTGCTGGGGATGCGACCGGGCGACGTCACCAGCGTGAACAGTGGCGGGGCCCACCGCATCATCAAGCTGGTGTCGCGCGAGCTGCCGGGGCAGCGCAAGTTGGAAGACCCGGCGGTGAAAGAAACCATTCGCAACGGGTTGCGCAACCGCAAAGAGCAATTGCTGCGCGCCGCGTATATGACCGTCGCGCGCAATGAATCCGACGTGATGAATTACCTCGCGCGCCAGGTGCTCGAAGCGCAAGGCAGGCTGCCCAGCGCCGCCCAGTCGCCCGCGGGCGCTACGCCCGCCGCGCCGTCCGGTTCCACCGGCTCCGGCCACGCGACACCCGCCGGCTCCGGTGACGCCGCCCCCGCCACCCCGCCGCCC
>JBOGNS010000231.1:0-8475 GCA_050747305.1 Candidatus Acidiferrales bacterium
TCCATGAGCAAGAAACTTGGCCCCCTGCTCCTGCAAACGGGCATCCTGGACCAGCAGGAGCTGGAAGATAGCCTCGATCAAGCGCGCCGGCGCAACAAATCTCTTTGGGACATCCTGATTGACGAAAGAAAGGTATCCGAAGAGTCGCTGGCCGAGACTTTTTCCAAGTGGCTCAAACTTCCGCGGGTGCGCCTGGCCATCACACCGCCCGAGCCGGACGCCATCAAATGCATCGGCGAGGAAGTGGCGCGCCGCCATCTGGTGCTGCCGCTGCGCATCGAGGGCCGGTCGCTGATTCTGGCCATGGCCAATCCCACCGATTTCGAAGCCGTGCAGGATGTGCAGTTCGCGGCGGGGCTGAACGTGAGGCCCGTGGTCAGCAGCCGCACGGAAATTCTGGATGCGCTCGACGAGCAGTACGCCCCCGAACAAAAAATGGAAGACTTCCTGGCCAACGTCACCGAGGCTGGGGACTTCCGCATCATGGCCGCGGAACAGGAGGAAGTGGACCTCGACCGCATGGATTCGCGCAGCGCCGCCGAGCTGCCGCCGGTGGTCAAGATGGTCAACCTCGTGATCCACGACGCGATCCGCACGCAAGCTTCGGACATCCACATCGAGCCGGGACTGAACTCTGTTCAGGTGCGCCTGCGCGTGGATGGGGTGCTGCGCGACTACATGCAGGTGCCCAAGTGGCTGCACAATGCCGTGGTGTCGCGCCTGAAGATTCTCGCCAAGCTCGACATCGCCGAGCGCCGCCTGCCGCAAGACGGGCGCATCAAGGTGCAATACCAGACCAAGCCGCTGGATATTCGCGTCTCGACGCTTCCTACGCACTTTGGCGAAAAAGTTGTGTTGCGAGTGCTCGGCTCAGCTTCTATCCCCACGTTTGCGCAAATGGGCCTGGCGGAGCCGCAAGTGGCCAGCGTGGATGCCGCGCTCAACCAGCCGCAGGGACTGATCCTGGTCACCGGACCAACCGGCTCCGGCAAGAGCACCACGCTTTACTCGATGCTGACCAAGCGCCAGTCGCCGGAAGTGAACATCATCACCGTGGAAGATCCGATCGAATACCAACTGCCCGGCATCAGCCAAGTGCAGGTGAACATCAAAGCGGGCCTGACGTTCGCCAGTTGCTTGCGCTCCATCCTGCGGCAAGACCCTGACGTAATTCTGGTCGGTGAGATTCGCGACCTGGAAACCGCGGAAATCGCTTTCCAGGCCGCGATGACCGGCCACCTGGTGCTGAGCACGCTGCACACCAACAGCGCGCTAGCCACCCTGGCGCGCCTGCTGGACCTCGGAGTGGACCCTTTTCTCATCACCTCCTCGGTGAGCTTGATCATCGCGCAGCGCCTCGCGCGGCGCGTTTGCCTGCGCTGCCGCGAAGCCTACACGCCTTCCAGCGGCCTGCTGGAAAAACTCAAGTTGGAAGACCCCAACATGGTGTTCTACCGCGGCCGCGGATGCGCGGCCTGCGCGCAGACCGGCTATGCCGGCCGCGTGGGCATCTACGAAATCCTGCGCATGACGCCGACGCTCAAGGAACTCATCCACCGCAAGGCTACCGAAATGGAGTTGCGCAAGGCCGCCGGGCTGGCCGGCACGCGTTTCCTGCTGGAAGAAGCGATGGAGAAAGTCCGGCTCAGCCTCACCACACTGGAGGAAGTGCTGCGCGTGGTTCAGTTGCAAGAGGAAGAGATTGTCCGCTGCCCGAAATGCAATTCCTTCATCAACCTCGACTTTTCCACGTGTCCTTATTGCATGTACGCGCTGAAGAATCTGTGCGGTTCGTGCGGCCAGGAGCTGAAACTCGACTGGCGCATCTGTCCTTACTGCAACACGCGTGTCGGCGCTCAGGAGCCCACGGAGATGACACAGAAGGCCTTGCCCGGCGACGCTGTCCCCGCGCCGGGAGACGCCACCACGCCGCAGCGCCGCGGCCCGCAGTTCCTACCCGCACCCAAGAAGCCGCGCGTGCTGGTGGTGGACGACGACGAAGGCATCAAGAAGGTCATCCAGAAAGCGCTCTCGCAGCTTCCTATGGAAATGGACATCCTCACCGCCGGCGACGGCGTGGAAGCGTTAAAATCCGCGGAAGAGCAGGCGCCGGACCTGGTGATTACCGATGTGATGATGCCGCGCATGGATGGGATCACGCTTTGCCAGCGCCTGCGCGAAGACATTCGCACCGCGTTTGTGCCGGTGATGATGCTCACCGCCAACGCCGACGAAACGAACCGCACCAAAGGCTATCTGGTCGGCACCGACGACTACGTGAACAAGCCCTTCTCCGTGCCCGATCTGAATGCCCGCGTGATGCGCCTGCTGCGCCGCACTTACGGCCTCTGACATACTTTATCGTTCCGCTCCAGGCAAGCAGTTAACTCTCAGTTGCACGGGCTTGGTAGTGTAGACTGCGTTGCCGTACTCGTCTGCGGGAGCCTTTTCCCGGCGTGGTAGGGTCGGGTTTGAAAGACTACTACTTGATCCTCGGATTGGACTCGGACGCCTCCACCGAGTCGGTCAAGCTGGCCTACCGCCGGCTGGCGCGCGAAGCGCACCCCGACCGCCTTCGCGATAAGGACAGCGTGGCGCAGGCGCAGGCTTCCTCGCGCATGGCCGAACTGAACGAGGCCTACGCGGCGCTCTCCGATTCGGCACGCCGCAAGGATTACGACAAGGAATTTCGCGCTTGGCAAGCCGGCGAGCAGACAGAAGCGCCGCCCGTACCCGCGCCGGTCGCGGGGCCAGCCGTCCCGGCTCCCTCCCGGGCGCGCGCCCGCCCGGCCGCCGACATGCACTCCAGCGTGGTGCGTCAGTTCTCCACGCAGTTGCAGAACGAGCTGCTCAGCGACAAGCGCACCTTCCGGTGGCGCGTGCAACCACTGGAAGGCTTCGATTGGGCCGCGCAGTCTTCGTTCCTGCTTGCGAACTACTACGTGGCGCTGCGCGGCTTCGCCGCTGCCGACCCTTCCGCAGCGCACAAGTTCATCAACTATGCTTCGCTGGCCATCGAAGGCTCACGCAGCGTGATGAAGAAGAATCTCTATCTCTTCCTCATGCCCTTCCAGCGTGCCAGCGAGCCGGATCAGGTGCAAGCCCTGCTCCGCCGATTCGCCGGCGACGGCGCACAGCGGCGCGGCGTGCAGGCGCTCTTCGTGTTGCTTGACGTGGCCCACGGTCGTTCTCTCCCCTGCGGCCCGAAAATTCACGATCGCCGCTTCGACCAGCTCCTCGCCAAACTCGGGCTCAGCAGGTAAGACAGACCTCCCGGTCTGTCCGTGTTTTCTCTCGCAGCGGAGATTCGGGGACACTTGATGCCCGCGGCGTAGGCGCGGTTGACGGGTCGAGGAGGCGCAGCCAGGAAGTGCTCTGCTAGCGCGGGAGGGCGGGGATGCGAACGATGAAGCGGGTGCCGTGATTTTCTTTGCTTTCCACCCAGATTTTGCCGTGGTGCTCGTGCACCAGCGCCTGGGTGATGGCGAGGCCGAGGCCGGTGCCGCCCTTCTTTTTCGCGCCGACTTGCTGGAACTTGCCGAACACTTTGGGCAATTCGGCTTCGGCGATGCCTGCGCCCTGGTCAACCACGCTGCACTGCACCCAGCCATCTTCGGCGCGCAGTTCCACGCTGACCGCGGAATTGGCAGGCGCAAACTTGATGGCGTTGGAGAGCAGATTGGTGACCACCTGCTCCATGCGGTCTTTATCCACTTCGACCAGCGGCAGGTCCGGCGCCAGTTCGATGCGCAAGGCGATCTGACCCTGGTCAGCCAGGGGCTTTACGCCGCGGATGGAGCGTTCCACCACATCGGTCAAGTCCATGGGCACGCGGTGCAGCCTCACCTGTCCGGATTCGATCTTGGCCAGGTCCAGGATGTCGTTGATCAAGCGCACCAGGCGGTCGCAACTTTTCTGCGCGATTTCGAGCAGCTCCTGGGTATCGGCGGTGATGTCGCCGGCAAAGCCGCTCAAGATCAAGTCCACCGAGCCTTTGATGGAGGTCATGGGCGTGCGCAGCTCGTGGGAGGCCACGGCGATGAACTCGGACTTCATGCGGTCGATGGATTTTTCGCGGCTGATGTCGTGGTAGAAAAAGATGCGGCCGGTGACTTTGCCGGCGCCGTCGCGCAGAGGCGCGCTATCTTCACGCAGGTGCAGCGGCTGGTCGCCGATGCGCAATTCGATTTCCTGCGAGAGCTTGGCTTTCGGGTCGCGCGGCCATGCCAGCCGCAGGCTCGGTTCGTCTTGGGCAGCGGCGAGATTCGGCGTCACCAAGCCGAGAAGTTCGGCGGCGTGGCGGCCTTTCCACTCCGTTGGATTGACGCCGAGGCGGCGGGCCATAGCGCGGTTCAGGAAAAGGATGCGGTTCTCCAAATCCACCGCCAGCACGCCGGAGGTGAGCGAGTCCAGGATTTCGAGTGGCAGTTCGTGCTTCATGGTGCTTGCGTAGGGGCGCGGTTACCCCGCCTGCGTTAGTGTGCTACATGGGCGGCGTAAAGCCGCCCCTACGTCCGGCTCGCCAGCAAATCGGCTATTTGGTCGTGCAGCGTCATGGGATCGAACGGCTTGATCAGGTAACCGAGCGCGCCCGATTCCATGCCCTGCTTGACTTCGTAATGCTGGGCCTTGGCCGTGAGAAAAATCACCGGGATATCGCGGGTGGCCGGATTCTCCTTCAGTTTGCGACAGGTGGCGTAGCCATCGAGCTTGGGCATCATCACGTCGAGCAGGATCACATCAGGAGTGAACTCCGCCACTTTGGCGAGACACTCTTCGCCGTTGTCGGTGACCACCACCTCCTTGACGCCTTTCATCTTCAGGCTCATGCGCACGACCTTTTGGATGTCGGGGTCGTCTTCGACCAGCAGCACGCGCGCGACGCTCATGACTGTCTCCCGTTCAAATTGGCGAGCGCGCGTTCGGCGATTTCGCGCAACTTCTCAATGTCCACCGGCTTTTCCAGGTAATAGTCGGCGCCGGCGGCGATGGCCTGGGCGGGGTCGGTTTCCATCGAGATGCAGATGATGGGAATGCGCTCGGTGCCTTGCGCGCCGCGCAGGGTGCGCAGCACGGTGTAGCCATCTACTACAGGCATCACCAGGTCCAGCGTAATCATGTCGGGGTTGTGGCGGCTGGCCAGCTCGATGGCTTCGCGGCCGTTGTGCGCGCTGAGTACGCGATGGCCCATGGTCTCGAAGACGTAGCCAATCACGCGCGCCACGTCTTCGTCGTCGTCAATCACCAGGATCAGGCGGCGGGCGGCGAGTTGCGTATCCATCTGGCGGCCGCCGAGCAAGCCCATCGCGCCCTGGCGGTCCGCGGCAGGCAGCGTGAAGTGGAAGGTGGCGCCGCGGCCTTCGCCCTCGCTCTCAGCCCAGATGCGCCCGCCGTGCGCGTTGATGATGTGGCGGCAAATGGCGAGGCCGAGGCCCGCGCCCTGGCTCTCGCGCAGCAGCGAATCTTGCGCGTGCTCGAACTTGCCAAAAAGGCGCTCGAGGAACTCCGCGTTCATGCCGCGGCCATAGTCGGTGACGGAAATGCGCACCGTCTCATCGGCCGGCGCCGCGCGTACGAGCACTTTGCCTTCCGGCGGCGAAAACTTCACGGCGTTGTTGAGCAGGTTGACGAGCACTTGCTCGACGCGCCGGGGATCGCCCTTTACGGCAGGAACCTGCTCATCGATATCGGTTTCGATCTTTACCTTGCGCAGATCGGCGAGGCTGGCCACGGTGCGCAACGCGCGCGTCACGCTTTGTTCGATCGACATGTTCACCGGCCGGATGCGCGCCTGGCCGCGCTCGAGCTGGAAAATGTCGAGGATGTCGTTGATCACATGGATTAACCGGTCGGTGTTGGTGAGAGCGATATCCAGCAGCTCTTTCATCTCCGACGACACAGCACCCACCGCGCCGCCGCGCACCAGGCCGAGCGCGCCCTTTACGGAGGTGAGCGGCGTGCGCAGCTCGTGCGAAATGGTGGAGAGAAATTCGGTCTTCAGTTTGTCCAGTTCGCGTTCGCGGCCGAGGTCCAGCGAGGTGGCGATGCGGCCGAGCACTTTACCGTCGGCGCCGCGCACTGGGGCGCTGTAAAGCCGGATGGCGGGGCCGCCGGGGTCGTCGAGCTCGAGGGTGATCTCATCGACGCGACTCGGGTCCTGTTGCAGTTCGCGCATTTTCTGCTCGACCGCGTCGGCAGCGACGAGCCGGTGTTTGACCTGCCCGATGAGCTTGCCCAAATCAGCGCGGTGCAGCGCCTCCATGGGCACGCCGAAAATTTCGCTGACGCGGCGGTTGGCCATGATCACTTTGTTTTCGCTATCGAGCACGATCACGCCATCGCCGATGGAGGCCAGCACGGTTTCCAGGCGTTCGCGCTCCTCTTCGAGGATTTGCGACAGTTTGACGAATTCGTTTTCGCGATGGCCGGCCCAGCTCTTGAGCTTGTCGTCGCGGTCGCGCAATTCCTCCACGGTCTGGTTGAACCCGCGCAGCAGCTCCGCCACTTCGTCTTTCGATTCGACCACCAAGTGCGGATACTCGCCTTTGCGGATCTCTTCCATGCCGTGCAGCACGCGCTGGATGCGATGGGAAACCATGCGCGTGTGCACCACTGCGGCGCCGAGAAGCAGCGCTACCGCCAGGAACACAATAAGCCACGTAAGCATGCGAATGGCGCGGATGTCGGGTTGAACCGCATCGAATTGGCGCTCCAGCACCAAGCCGAGCAGCACCACGACCGCGGCTGCCGATCCGGAAACGATGAGGAACTTGTGAATGAGCCTAGATTGCTGCATTCAGGCCCCGAGCTCGGGCCCCTTTCTGCGATGGGTCATTTTCGGGACGAGGGACTCGGTACTAGAGACTAGAATCACGAATCCGAGTCTGCAATTCCCTCGTCCCGAGTACCTCGTCCCTAGTCGCTACGCTTGATTACACCGCGGCGATCTCACGGTCGCCGCCACAAGTTCGACCCATCCGGACTGGACGTGTGGCGGGATTATAGGCACGCGGGTCAGAAGGGTTCAAGCCGATTCACGGCGCGGGTTGACGGGAAGCATACCCCTGGGGCAGCGCTCTGGACTGGCGTAAGTCCCGTATCCGCTATGAGATAGACTGGCTAGTACTACTGTACTTCGGTGGCTAACTTTCGGCTCATTGCCGGCACGCGGGCCGCCGCGCAGAATCGCATTGCAGGTGCGAGGAGGGATTCCGATGCAGGCAGCAACCCAAGCGCAACAGCCGCAGTCAGCGAAGGCCACGCAGGCGCCGCAGTGCGGTCCTATTTGCTGCAAGCGTCCCATGCGTGAAATGGTGCGCCGCGCCATCCTGCGCGCCGATGCGTCGGTGGTGTTTTGCTCGGTGTGGCACTGCCTAAACTGCGGCCGCCTGCTGCTGTAAGCCGCTAAGGCGGCAGGGGCTGCAATCGCGATTAAGATCTGACTCCGTGTACTTCCCTTCCCGTTTCCCTTCATCGAATGTCGAACTCAAAGGGCAGGCGCGCTTCCACCCAGGAACGCGAGCGTGCCGCACGTTCCAGGCTCGCCTTAAGCCCGTCGGCGCGCACTGTGGGCAGAGTACCGGAGAGGATTGTCTCCAGGATTCCCCGCTCTTCCGGCAAGCGCAAGATTCGGACCGAAGCGGAAGGATCAATCTGCGCCAACTCACGCGCCAGGGCCAGCGCGCGATCCAGTCCGCCGAATTCGTCCACCAGGCCGAGGTCTTTGGCTTGCGCGCCGGTCCACACGCGACCTTGCGCGACTTGCTCGACCTTCTCGAGCGTGAGGTCGCGGCCATCGGCAACGCCTGCCTTGAAAGTGGCGTAGGTGTCCAGGATGAACCGTTCGACCAAGGCGCGCTGCTGCGGCGTGAAGTCTTGCTGCTCATAAAGAATTGTGGCGTTGGGGCTGGTGGCGTAATGGTCGGTGCTGAGGCCGAGGAGCTGATAAAGGCCGGCGATGTTCATCTTGCCGAAGACCACTCCAATGGAACCGGTGATCGTGGAAGGCTCGGCAACGATCTTGTTCGCGGACATCGCAATCCAGTACCCGCCGGATGCCGCGGTGTCGGACATGGAAACGACGATGGGCTTGCTTTCCGCGGCACGCTGGACTTCGCGGCGGATGATTTCGCTGCCGACCACCGAGCCGCCGGGGGAATCCACGCGCAGCACAATGGCCTCCACGCTGTCGTCTTCGCGGGCGCGGCGCAGATTCGCAGCCACCGTATCCGACCCCATGATGTAGCCTTCCCAGGAGTCGAAGCGCGAGTCGCCGGTGTAAATGGCGCCGGTGGCGTTGACCACCGCGATGGTGTGCGTTCCCTCGTTGGGAATTTCCTGCACGTAGCGTGACAGTTCCAGCGGCTGCCAGTCGCCGGCGCTTTCGCGGAAGTGATCCTGCACTTCATCCCAATGCGCGACGCGGTCCACGAGTTTTTTCTCGATGGCCTCTGAATCCATGTAAGGACCCTCGCG
>JBOGNS010000232.1:0-3476 GCA_050747305.1 Candidatus Acidiferrales bacterium
TCCATGTTGTCCTTGGCGGGCGCCTGGATAGTGGCGGCGAAGAGCGCCTCGACGACTTCGCCGAGGCCGGGATAATTGGCGTCACGCGCGCGAAATTCCTCGAGCCGCGCGGCGCGCTCCGGGTGCAGCAGGAAGCTGGCGACGAAGCCGGCGGCGGCTTCGGCCGGCGCGACCGCGTCGAATGTGACTCCGGTGCGGCCGCGAAAGCGTTCGCGGTCGCCGCCGCCGTAGCCGGCGGGCCGCGGCGGAATCAGGCGCAGCAGCTGCTCGGGGAGCGCCAGCGCTTCCGGTGAGAGGGTGCGCAACACCGCCTCCAGCGCGCGACGCTGCGCGGCGGCCGGCACAATTTCCGTGGGCCGCTGGCCATCGCCGCGCAGCGCGTAGGTGTAGCGCATGCCGCCAATCACTTTTACTGCGGCTTCCGCCTGATAGCGGTGCGACATGTACAGCGGGACGAGCGCCTCTTCGATCATGGCCAGCGGCGCACCGGGCTTGATGTTGCGCTCGCCAAAGCGCTTGAGCGCTGCGGCGCGCACGGCGAGCACGCGCTCCAGTTCGTCCACCGCGTTTGTGCCGTTGTCCCACAGATGATTGGCGGGATGCGCGCTGCCGGGCGGGCGCGCGTCCTGGTCGGTGAGGAAGATGAGGCCGCGCTGCATCGCTTCGGTCAGTATTTTGGTGAGTGCGGCCTGCTCATTCGTACCCGACGCGAAATCGGTGTAGCCGTAAGCGATGGCGACTTTGTCCCACTCGCCGATGGCGTTGGTATAGGCGTCGGAGAGATCAATCGTGCCGTCGGGCGCGAGCTTGGCGAGCGGATGCGGGTAGTCCATCACCGAAGCGCGGCCCGCGACGCTCGCAATGTAATTGTGCGAGAGGCCCAGTGTGTGACCCACTTCGTGCGCGGAGAGCTGGCGCAGGCGCGCCAGCGCCATTTCCAGCGCCGCTTTTTGTTTTGGCGTAGGGGCGCTGCTAGCTGCGCCTTTGCTTGTGGCGCTCTTGGGCTCCGCGTCATAAGGCGCGAGCAAGCCTTCGGCAATCAGGAAATCCTGGCGCACGCGCAGCGAGCCGAGCGACACATGTCCTTTGATGATTTCGCCGGTGCGGGGATCGCTGACGCTCGAGCCGTAGGACCAGCCGCGCGTGGAGCGATGCACCCACTGGATGAGGTTGTAGCGCACATCCATGGGGTCGGCATCTTCGGGCAGCATCTCGACGCGAAAGGCGTTGATGTAGCCCGCGGCGTCGAAGGCGGCGGCCCACCAGCGTGCGCCATCGAGCAGCGCGGAGCGAATCGGCTCTGGTGTGCCCGGATCGAGATAGTAAATGATGGGTTCCATCGGCTCGCTGCGCGCCGCACTGAGGTCTTTTCTCGCAAGGCGGTGGCGCGCGATGAAGCGCTTCTGGATAGGGGAGTCAATCGGCGTTGCGTAGTCGAAATAACTGATGCCGAAGTAGCCGGCGCGCGGGTCGAAGGCGCGCGGCGTATAGCCGGGGCCGGGCAGCTCGACGAAGCTGTGATGCTGGCGCAGCGTGACCGAGTCCGCCGAAGGCGCGACCGTGCCCACCAGCCGCCCGGGCTGATCGCTGGTGAAGGTAAGGGTGGCTTCCACTTCGGTGTTCTTTGGGAAATTTTTCGTGCGATCGAGATAGAAAGCGGAGCGCGACGCGTCGAGCCGATACGTGCCTTGCTGGTTGCCGCGCAGTCGGCCGATAACGTTGTGCGCGTCGCGCAGGAAGAAATTGGTGGCATCGATGAGCACGCGGCCGTCTTCTTCGGCGACCACCTCGAAGCCCCACAGTGCGGACTGCGCGAAGGCTTGCTCGACGGCGCGCCGCTCGGCGGCATTGTCGGTGATGGCCCGGTAGTCGTAATTCGGTTGGATGAGCAGAATTTTTGGGCCGCTGCGCTCGAATTTCACGATGCGGTCCGCGCCAAGCTGCCCACGGTCCAGCCCAATATCGTTCGAGCCAAGACCCGCCGGCAGCGAATTCACATAGAGAAATTCCGTCTTCAGGCTCCCCGCAGGAATCTCCAGCCAAATCTTGCCGCCCTTCGCATCCCAGTAAAACGGAAAGAAGCCGTCGCGCCGCT
Source organism: Candidatus Acidiferrales bacterium (assembly GCA_050747305.1). Lineage (GTDB taxonomy): Bacteria > Acidobacteriota > Terriglobia > Acidiferrales > UBA7541 > JBOGNS01. The sequence continues at coordinate 2,096 of JBOGNS010000232.1, forward strand.
CCATCCCCACCGTTTTCTCCGCGATTGTGGTCGCGCCCGGCACGAGCACGCGCCGCTCGCCCGCCGGCGGTTGCTGGCTGGGCGCCCGCTGTTCCTGCGGCCGCGCGGTAGTAGCAGCCACCAAGACTAGAGCGATTAGAGCAGCACGCAGTGTTCGCATACTTCCTCCCGAGCCTCGAAAGAGCGCTGCCATTGAGCGGTCACACTACCTAAGGACATTAAACGAAGCAAGCTCACTTGAGGGTCTTGGGGCGATCAGGTTCGCCATTCGATTGGCTGGGAAGCGGTCAGTACAGGTGTGTCGCTCAGCGTGTCGAGAAACAGAACCACATTCCGCCCCTCCGGGATCGCCGCTGAGGGCACGATCAGGGCTTGGAAGCCGGCTTCTTTCGCCTCACGAGCCAGCCGGCGAGGCAAATCCAGGTTCATTTCCACGAGCGCTCTCTTGCTCGTCCCCAAACGAGAAAGCACCGCAGGATCGGTAAGATCGAGCGCCACAACATCCTCGACACGCAGCGTGTATTGCCACCATCGTGCGGCAAGGGGCGTAGTGCTATGCCGCGCCACTTCAGCGATCGCGGTCTTCGCCTGGAAGGAAGCATATAGAACACCCATTTCACCGGGATGATTGTAACGGCCCCCGAAGCGCGTGCTGCCTTGAGTGGAAAGCGCGTCGACGCCCGCCTTCACGATCCGAATGATCTCAGCAGTAATGGTGATGCGAGGCAGGCCGCTGGGAAGCGTCACTTAGACGTAGACCCCTTCGCGGATGGCCAGCAGACTATCTTCCACCCGCGCAAAATCTCCGCGAAATAGAAGGTCAATCGGCTTTTCGCCCTCGAGGCCCGGATTCGAACTGTGTAGATAAGCTCGAATGGCTTGAGGGGCATCCAGCGTCTGCTCCAGGGAGCCGATGAGCGACTCAAGCTTTTGTAGTTGGGAGCTGGGGCGTGGGCGGGCGCCTTTCGACCAGCGATGGATAGTTCGCGCGGAAACGCCCAAAATGCGAGCCAGAGCTTCTTGAGAGATTCCAAGCAAATGAATCGCGCGCGCCAAGCTGAACCGCGAAGTTTTTGGGGCTCGCAAGGAACCTAAGCGACTCAGTTGATCGAGCAATTCACGAGGCTGCTGTTGTGGAGCGATCCACAGAATCAGGGGCTTGCGACGCGCGTGGCTCAGACTTTCCAAAAGCTTTTGAGTCTTGTCGCGGGGCATGGTTCCGAGCACGAAAACGATATCGGAGTCGGTGTTTTCGAGTTCTGCCAAATCACGCATGGAGCGAAGAGTATGAGTTCGAGCGAACCTCGCCAAGACACCCTCGCTGGGCGGATGCGTGCCATCTTCCTTGACGAGTAGGATCTTACTGGCCATACCGCAATGC
>JBOGNS010000233.1:0-7667 GCA_050747305.1 Candidatus Acidiferrales bacterium
ACCAATAAGCGTTTTCGCCAGGGTCAGATCCTGAAGCTCGTCGGCAGCGAGGCGATCGCCAGCCAGGACGAATTGCGCCGCCGCCTGGCCCAGGTGCACCTACGGGTTACACAGGCGACCCTCTCCCGCGACATCCACGAACTCCAGCTCGTGAAGACCGAATCCGGCTACAAGTCGCTGGCCACCGCTGCCGCGGATGCGTCGGAAGCTTCCGCGCTGCCGCCGCTGGCGAGCGTGCTGCGCGAGTTCCTCTCCGACGTGCGGCCCGCGCAAAACCTGCTGGTGCTGAAGACGCCGCCGGGCGGCGCGCAGCCGCTGGCCGCCGCGCTGGACCGCGAAAAGTGGGGCGAAATCGCCGGCAGCATCGCCGGCGACGACACCATCCTGCTGATCCTGCCTTCCACGCGCGCGCGCAAAACCGTGCAGAAGCGAATCGAGGACTTGCTGAAATGACCGAGCCGCTGCCCCAATCGGCCACTTACAACGCGGCGAAAGTTGCGGTGGTTGGCGCCACCGGCTATACCGGCTTCGAGCTGGCGCGGTTGCTGCTGCGGCATCCGGCGGTGGCGCGCCCCGCGTTCTATCTGCGCGAAAACGGAAACGGCGCAGCCCGTCCGCGCTGTCTGGCGGAAATTTTTCCGCGATTGCGCGGCTGGGGCGAAGCGCCGTGCCGTGCCTACTCGGTGGAGGCGATTGCGCGAAGCGGCGCGGAGTTTATCTTCCTCGCCACGCCGCACGAAGCATCCTTGGACGCCGCGCCGGCGCTGGTGGATGCGGGCCTGCGCGTCGTGGACCTCTCCGGCGCATTCCGCTTCCGCGACGCGGCGACGTTCGCGCGCTGGTATAAGCTGCCGCCTCCGTCGCAGCCGCTGCTGGAGGAAGCGGTCTACGGCCTGCCCGAGCTTTATGGCGGCGCGCTGTCGCAAGCGCGACTGGTTGCAAATCCCGGCTGCTATCCCACATCGGTGATTCTCGGGTTGCGTCCGCTGGTGGACGCGGGCTGGCTGGACGCGGCGCGCGGTGTGGTGTGCGATTGCAAGTCCGGCGCCTCCGGCGCGGGCAAGGAGCCGAAGCGCGAGATGCACTTTGTCGAAGTGGATGAAAATTTCCGCGCTTACGCGCTCTTTACGCACCGGCACACGCCGGAAGTTGCCGCGCACCTCGGCTTTGCTGCACAGGATTTCGTTTTCTCCACGCACCTGCTGCCGCTGGCGCGCGGCATCCTTTCGACGCTTTACGTGTGGTTGGCGGAGCCGCACGCGCCGGAAGAAATCGAATCGTTCTATCGCCGGTTTTACGCCGAGCGGCCAATGGTGCGCGTGTGGCCCGCGGGCAAGCTGCCGGAATTGCAGCACGTGGCGAATACGAATTTCTGCGACATCGGCTTCGCGCTGGATGAATCCGGCCGCCGTCTGGCAGTTGTTTCGTGCCTCGACAATCTGGGCAAGGGCGCCGCGGGCCAAGCGGTACAGAATTTGAACCTGATGCTCGGCCTGCCCGAGCAGACGGGGTTGATTTGATGTGGAGTGCGGGAGCGAAGCTCCCGCTTTGTTTTGAAATGACTCGAACTCTTGAGGGTGGCAGTTGGTGGTGAAAACAAAGCGGCAGCTTCGCTGCCGCACTCCAAAGGAGAACGCGACAGAATGAGACTAGTGGTCAAACTTGCCGGCGCGCTGCTCGATAGCCCGGCCACGGTGGAGCTGATCGCGCGGCAAATCAGCGCGCTGGCGGCGCAGGGCCACGAATTGCTCGTGGTGCACGGCGGGGGGAAGATTTTCACCGCCATGCTGGCGCGCATGGGCATCAGCAGCCGCTTCGTCAACGGGCTGCGCGTCACCGATGCGGAGACGCGCGACGTGGCGGTGATGGTGCTGGGCGGCCTGCTCAATAAGCGCATCGCCGCCGCGATTACCCGCGCGGGGCGCCCGGCCGTCGGGCTGGCCGCGTCCGATGCGGGCTGTTTCACCGCGCAGCCCTTTCAGCATGACGAAGTGGCGGGCGGGCTGGGTTATGTGGGCTACATCACCGGCGTGAACGTTGCGTTTCTGGAATCGTTGTGGCGCGAAGGCGTGGTGCCGGTGGCGTCGTGCCTCGGGCAGGGGCCGGAGGGCGAGCTGTACAACATCAATGCCGACCAGATGGCCGCGGCGTGCGCCGAGTTCATCGGCGCGGAGCGGTTGATCTACCTCACCGACGTGGCCGGCGTATTGGACGGCGAGAAGGTGCTGCGCTCGCTCACCGGCCGCGAGATCGAGTCGCTGATTCTTTCGCACAAAGTTTCCGGCGGCATGGTGGTCAAGCTGGAGGCGTGCAAGCGGGCGCTGTGCGGCGGCGTGGCGGAGGTGCGCATCGTCGGGGGGGCCACGCCGCGCGGCTTGCTCGCGGCGGCCAATGGCATGCGCTTTCCCGGCACGCGCATCAAGCCCATGTTCCCTATGGCGAACGTTGCGCAGCGGAGAGAGAAAGTTCTGAGCGCTGATTGAAACGAAAATCGAAAAGCGGAATTCGAAAATCGAAACTCACTGCCGAATTCAATTGTGGTTTACCGAATTTCGATTTTCGACTGTACACCAGCACGAGAGTGAAGCATGACTAAGAAACCCAATCCCGCGGCGACCATTCGGCTGGAAGCCAAACACTTGATGCCGACGTACAAGCGGCCGCCGCTGGTCTTCACGCACGGGCGCGGCTGCTGGCTGTGGGATCACCGCGGCCGGAAGTATCTGGATTTTCTCGGCGGCATTGCCGTGAACGCGCTGGGTCACGCGCATCCGCGCCTGGTGCGCGCGATCCAGCGGGAAGCTGCGCGCGCGATTCACGTCTCGAATCTGTTTCACAATCCGTATCAGGGGCCGTTGGCCGCCAAGCTGGCAAAGTGCTCGGGCCTGGGTCGCGTGTTTCTGACCAATAGCGGCACGGAAGCGATTGAAGGCGCGTTGAAGCTTGCTCGACTCTACGCGCGCAAGAAAACCGGCGCCGACGTGCCGCCCACCAAGACACGCATCTTGGCGCTCGAGAATTCGTTTCATGGACGCACCTTCGGCGCGGTTTCCATCACGGCTAGCGCCAAGTATCGCGAGCCGTATGCGCCGCTGGTGCCCGGCGTCGAGTTTGTGCGCTTTAACGATGTCGCGGATCTCGAAGCGAAATTCACTCCGGATGTTTGCGCGCTGGTGCTGGAGACGATTCAAGGCGAAGGCGGCATTCATCCTATCAGCGAAGCTTTCTGGAGCCGCGCGCGCCAGCTCTGCACGCAGCACGACGCCGCATTGATCGCCGACGAAATTCAGTGCGGCCTGGGCCGCACCGGGCGCTGGTTCGCGTATCAGCAGTTCGCGTCGCAGCCGGACATCGTCGCGGTGGCCAAGCCGCTGGCGGGCGGGCTGCCGCTCGGCGCGTTTATCGCGAGCGACCAATTCGCTTCTGCATTTTCACCGGGACTGCACGGCACAACATTCGGCGGCGGGCCGCTGGTGTGCGCCGCCGCGCTGGAATTTCTCGCGACGGTGGAAAAGGAAAAGCTGCTCGCTAACATTCGCGCGCGTGGCGCGGAGTTGCGGTCCGGTCTGGCAAGACTTGCCGCAAAATTCGATTTCATCCGCGAAGTTCGTGGCGAAGGGCTGATGCTCGGAGTCGAGCTAACCGTGGACGCCAACGAGTATGCGCGTGAAGCCTTGAAGCGCGGCTTGATCATCAACTGCACGCACGACCATGTGCTGCGCCTGCTTCCGCCCTTCATCATCACCGCGAAGGACGTAAAGGAATTTCTGGCCCGCTTCGAGCTGGTGCTGGCAAAAACTCCCCGGCCCAAACCCGCGCAGGCTGCGCGCCCCGCGCCGCGCGCGCTGGCCGCTGCCAACTAAGGAGACCCCCATGAGCGCACTTGCAGAGCCGATGGTTCTCACGCGCGATCTGGTGACCGGAATGGAATGGAATGCCGGGCAGTTGCGCGAGCTGTTCCATCTGGCCGCCGACATCAAGGCGCGGCCGGACCGCTATCGCGGCGCGCTCGGCGGGCGCTATCTGGCGCTGATTTTCGAGAAGCCGTCTTTGCGCACGCGCGTGACGTTCGAAGTGGGCATCACGTCCATGGGCGGCTCGGCGATTTTCCTCGACCATACCGGCACGCGGCTGGGCGAACGCGAATGCATCAAGGATGTGGCGCGCAATCTCGAGCGCTGGGTGCACGCCATCGTGGCGCGCACCTTCGAGCAGCGCGCCGTGGATGAGCTGGCGGCGCACGCCGCGATTCCGGTGATCAACGCGCTCTCCGACCGGTTCCACCCTTGCCAGGCGCTTGCCGACTTCTTCACGCTGGAGGAAAAATTCGGCGGCCTGCGCGGGCTGAAGATTGCCTACATGGGCGATGGCAACAACGTGTGCCACTCGCTGCTGCTGGCCGGGGCGCGCCTGGGCGCGCATGTGCGCGTGGCCACGCCCGCCGGGTATGAGCCGGATGCGGCGATTGTCGCTGAAGCGAGGCGGGCTGCCCGCGACTCCCGCGGCAAAGTCGAAATCCTGCGCTCGCCCGAGGAGGCCGTGGCCGGCGCGCAGGCCGTGTACACTGACGTGTGGGCCAGCATGGGGCAGGAGGAGGAAGCGGCCGAGCGCAAGCGCATCTTCGCGCCGTATCAGGTGAACGAAGCGCTGATGGCGCACGCCGCGCCGGATGCCGTTTTCCTGCACTGCTTGCCCGCGCATCGCGGGCTGGAAGTTGCCGATGCGGTGATCGATTCGCCGCAGTCGGTGGTTTACGATCAGGCAGAGAACCGACTGCACGCGCAAAAGGCAATTTTGCTGACGCTGCTGGCGTAAAACCAGTGGCTAGTGGTTAGTGGCTAGGGGCTAGAAAAACCTGAGGCGCAATCTAGTCACTAACCACTAGCCACTGAGGAGAAAACCTGTGCCGAAAAAGACGGTGCTCGCGTATTCCGGCGGCCTCGATACCTCGATCATCATTCCGTGGCTCAAGGAGAAATACGGCTGCGACGTGATCGCCATGATTGGCGACGTGGGTCAGCAGGAAGACCTGGAAGCCGCGAAGAAGAAAGCGCTGGCTACCGGCGCTTCCGCCGCTTACATCGAAGACCTGCGCGAAGAATTCATCACCGGCTACATCTGGCCCACGCTGCGCGCCGGCGCGGTCTATGAGCACAAGTATCTGCTGGGCACTTCGTTTGCGCGGCCGATTCTGGCCAAGGCGCAAGTGGCGGTGGCGCGGCGCGTGGATGCGGACTCCGTGGCGCACGGCTGCACAGGCAAGGGCAACGATCAGGTGCGCTTCGAAGTCACCTGCAAAGCGCTGGCGCCGGACTTGCGAATTATCGCCCCGTGGCGCGAGTGGGACATCAACTCGCGCGAAGCCGCCATCGCCTACGCCCACGCGCACAATATTCCCGTCGCGCAGACCAAGAAGGATATCTACAGCCGCGATCGCAACATCTGGCACATCAGCCACGAAGGCGGCGAACTCGAGGATCCCGCCAACGCGCCCAACGACGCGATGTGGCAGTGGGTGGTGTCGCCGGAACGCGCGCCGGAGACGCCGGAAGATGTCGAGATCGGCTTCGAAGAGGGCATCCCGGTTTCGGTGAACGGAAAGCAGCTTGCGCCCATCGCGCTGGTGAATGCACTGAACGAAATCGGAGCGCGCAACGCGGTGGGCCGCATCGATCTGGTCGAGAATCGCCTGGTGGGCATCAAGTCGCGCGGCTGCTACGAAACGCCGGGCGGCACCCTGCTGGTGACGGCGCATCGCGAACTGGAAGCGATCTGCCTTGACCGCGAAACCATGCACTACCAGCAGATGCTCGCGCTGCGCTACGCCGAGATGGTTTACTACGGCCTGTGGTTCACCGAGCTGCGCGAATCGCTCGACGCATTTTTTGCGCGCGCGCAGCAGCGCGTCACCGGCGCTGTTGCGCTGCGCCTCTACAAGGGCAACGTCAGCGTGCTGGCGCGCCGCTCGCCCTTCTCGCTGTACAGCTCGAAGCTCGCCAGCTTCACCATGACCGGTTACAACCCCAAGGACGCAGAAGGCTTCATCAATCTTTTCGCGCTGCCCGTCATCGTACCGAAGGACGCGGCCGATGTAGCGGCGACCTTTAGGTCGCCATCGAGATCGCCATCGGAAAATACGCCCAGCGATCCGGCGACATCGAGTTCGCCCCTTCCGCCCAAAGCCAAAGGAGAAGCCGCGCGTTGACCAGCGCCCCTGAAAACAAAATGTGGGGCGGGCGATTCGACCGGCCGCCCGACGCAACTTTCTGGGACTTTCAGCGCTCGTGGAGCTTTGACCGCCGCCTACTGCCCTACGAACTCGCCGTGAATCGCGCGTGGGTGCGTGCACTGGAGCGCGCCGCCGTGCTGAAGCCGGAGGAAGCAAAGCAGCTCGTCGCCGAGTTGGCGCGCATCAGCGAGCGCGCGGCCAAAGAGCCTGGCTGGCTCGAGCAATCGAACGCCGAAGACGTCCACCACTTTGTCGAGCTATGCGTACGCGAATCGCTCGGCTCGCTGGGCGCCAAGCTGCACACCGGACGCAGCCGCAACGAACTGGTGGCCACCAGCTTCCGTCTCTTTGTGCGCGATGCGGCGGCTGCCACGCTCGCCGCGCTTGCGCAATTCGCCGCGGCCCTGCTTACCCAAGCCGAGCAGCATCTTGGCGTGCCCATGCCCGGCAATACGCACATGCAGCACGCGCAGCCGATTCTTTTCTCGCACTACCTGCACGCCCACGTAGAGAAATTTCTGCGCGACGCCGGGCGGGTAGTCGCGGCGGCGGCCAATGCCGACGCGTGCCCGATGGGTTCGGGCGCGCTCGGCGGCTGCGTATTGCCGATTGATCGCGCGGCCATCGCCGCCGAGCTGGGCTTCTCGCGCATCACCCACAACAGCCTCGACGCTACCAGCCATCGCGATTTCGCGCTCGACTACCTGTTCGCGCTGGCGACGATTTCCGTTCATCTCTCCCGTTTCGCGGAAGATATGGTGCTCTTCGCCACGCCGGAGTTCGCGTTCATCACGCTGCCGGATGAATATTCCACAGGCTCCAGCCTGATGCCGCAAAAGAAAAATCCCGATTCGTGGGAGTTGATTCGCGGCAAGAGCGGGCGCGTGCTGGGCGCGCTTTTTTCTTTGTTCACAACGTTGAAAGGCCTGCCCACCGGCTACCAGCGCGATTTGCAGGAAGACAAAGAGCCGGTGTTCGCGGCGCACGATCAGGTGAACGCCATGCTGCACATCGCCACCGGCGCGATCACCTCCACAAAAATCAATGCCCAGCGCATGCGCGAGGCCGCCGACGACCCCGCGCTACTGGCCACGGAAGCCGCGGACTACCTGGTTGGGCGGGGCGTGCCCTTTCGCGAAGCGCACGAAATCGTCGGGAAACTGGTGCGCGAAGCCGAGCGCCGCGGACAGTCGTGGGCCTCACTGCCGCTCGAGAAGTTGCAGCAATTTTCTCCAGCCTTCGGCGCCGATTTGTTCGAGCAGCTCACCGTGGAATCCGCGCTGGCGCGGCGTCGCGTGCCCGGCGGCACCGCGCCTGATACGGTGCGCGCGGCGCTCGCCGATTGCCGCAAACGCGTCGCGGCGCTGGAGGCGGGCCGATGAGCGCGCGCCTCACCCCGCTTGCTTCGCACCCGCGCGCATGTAGCGCCCTTCAGGGC
>JBOGNS010000234.1:0-13896 GCA_050747305.1 Candidatus Acidiferrales bacterium
ACTCGCACGCCACGAGTGCCAATTATCTTCGCATGTCCGGAACGCAACCGACTCCGTCACCTCGGGAGCACAAGTTGTTTGCCGAAATTTTGAAGATTTCGCCAAGCGAGCCCGAGGTACAGCATATCCAGTATGCTTCCGCGCTGATTGGGCGCGGGCAAGTGGTGGGGTTGCCCACGGACACGTTTTACTGCCTGGCCGCGGACCCTTTTAATCTGGCAGCGGTGGAAAGCGTTTACCGCCTGAAGGGCAGGCCGGAACAGAAGGCGCTGCCGATTCTGGTGGCTTCCGTGGATCAGGCGGTGCAACTGATTCGCGAGTTGCCGGACAGCTTCATCAAGCTGGCGCAACAATTTTGGCCCGGCGCGCTGACGCTGGTGGTGAATGCGTCGCGGCGGATTCCGCTGAAGGTTACGGGCAACACCGGACGGGTGGCGCTGCGGCATCCCAACTCGAGAATCGTGTGCAGCCTGATCGAGACCTGCGGCACGCCGATCACCGGCACCAGCGCGAATATCTCCGGATTTCCCGCGTGTGCCTCGGTGGAGCAACTCACCAAGCAGATGGGGGAGCGGCTGCCGCTGATTTTGGATGGAGGGGAGACCGGGGCCACGCTGGCGTCGACGATTGTGGATTTGCAGGGCGAGCAGTGGCGGATTCTGCGCGAAGGCGTGGTGGCGGAGAAAGATATTCGGAAGGTGCTCGAGGATTGAATTAGGGGAAGCCGCAGAGGGACTAGGGACTCGGTACTGGGCCCTAATCCCGAGTACCGAGTCCCTAGTCCCTACCTACTGCAACACAATTTCCTTCACAAAGTCGTAGTCGCCGGGCGGGGTGAGTTGCACTTGGCCGATGCGGCTGCTGTGCAGGCAGACGTTGTCGGGGTACCACAGGCTGAGGTAGGGCAGGTCTTCGGCGATGATGCGCTGGACTTCGGCGTAGAGGCGGATGCGCTGGTCGCGATTGTGCTCGATGCGCGCGCGATCGAGCAGGCTATCGAGCCGCGGATTGCGGTAGTGGCCGCGGTTGGCGCCGTTGGGCGGCATCTTCTTCGAGTGGAAGACGTACTCGAAGATGTCCGGGTCGCTGTTGGCGCCCACCCAGCGCAGGAAATAAATCTGGAAGCTGCCGCGGCCGATGTCGGAGAAGAGCGTGGCGAATTCGAGCGGGCGGATTTCCAGTTCGATGCCCACGCGCCGCCACTGCTCTTGCAGGACCGCGGCGACGAGGCGCGAGGTTTCGTCGGTGGAGACTTTCAGGGTGAGGCGCAGGCGCGGACCGCTGCCGTCTGGCGGAAGGCGGTAGCCGGCGGTGTCGAGCAATGCGGCGGCGCGGGCGGGATCGTAGGCGTAGGAGAATTCGGGCGGCGCGGGCGCGTAGGCCCAGTGATACGGCGGCAACAAGCTGTCGGCGGGGCGCGCCTGGCCGTTGAGCAGATGCTTGATGAGCGTGGCGCGGTCAGTGGCGTAGGCCAGCGCTTGGCGAACTTCGCGGCGCGCCAGCAACGGGTCGTCGAAGTTGAAGGCTAAGTAGGCGTAGGTGGTGCCGGCGCGCTGCGTGAGAGCGATGTGACCTTCTTTGGCTAACGCGGGGACTGTGTCGGGATTGATGGAATTCAGTGCGATGTCTGCGGTGCCTTTGCGCAGCTCGAGCGCGCGCACCGTGGCGTCGGGCACGATGCGGAAGCGGACGCGGAGGGGAGCGGTCATGGAATTCAGGGAAATTGTGGAGGTGGTGGAAGAGCGGGCCTGGCTAGCCAGCGATGAGTTTGTATGACTTCCACGACCTGCCAAACCTTCAAGTCCTCGATGCGAGACTCGCTCGAGGATCACTTCCTCATCCTGCCGTGATGAAATGAAGCGGAAGGGACCGGTGCCGATGGGATGGGCTGCGGGATTCTCGTCCGCATTGCGCGGGTGCCGGCCCGATGTATCGGGGCGCGGGACGATGCCGACCGATGGGCGCGCGAGATTCCAAAGAAATGATGCGAAGGGCTCGCTCAGGCGGAACACGATGGTGAAGTCGTCGGGCGCGGTAACGCTCTCGACCATGCGGAAGGCGCCGCGCTTGGGCGTGCGCACGTCGCCGTTGAGGATGGAATCGAAGGTGTACTTCACGTCGGCGGCGGTGAGCGCGCGGCCGTCGTGGAAGTAAGCATCTTTGCGCAGATGAAAGATGTAGGTGAGGGGGTCGGGTGATTCCCAGCGGGAGGCAAGATCGCCGCGCAGGTTCATGTTGTCGTCGCGCTCCAGCAGGCTGCTGAAGATCAGGCTGTGCAGCCGCTGGGATTGCGCGTCGGTGCCGATGCGGGGGTCGAGATTGGCGGGCATGGTTTCGATGAGGAAGACGATGGTGTTGTCGTCACGGGGGGAAGGAGCGCACGTGGTGAGGATGAGCGCGGCGACGGCGACGAGCAATCGAAGTGAAGTTGTGGAGGTTATGGAAGTTGTAGAAGTTATGGAAAAGACCGTCGGTCGATCATTTCCATAGCCTCTACGACCTCCACAACTTCCTAAACTTCCTGCACTATCGCGGCGCATAGCAAATTTTACCGAGAATTGCCGAGTGGCGCGCGCCGGTCGCGCTGGGCAGGTTACTGGGGCGGCGGTGCCAGGTTTCGCAGGCCAGAATTGCAAAGGCCAAGGCTTCCTTGCCATCTTCAGGGACACCGAGGTCGGCGCTGGTTAGGATGCGGACGCCGTGCGCGGCGAGGCCCGCTTCGAGCTGCGCGCGGATGAGCGGATTGTGCGCGCCGCCGCCGGCAAGAATCAGATCACACGCACCTGGAATTGTACCGCCGCGCCCTCGGCGGAGGGCAGGGAAGACCCAGCGATGAAATGCGGCGATGATGGAGAGCGGGGTGAGCAATGTGGCGGTGCGAATCAAGCTTTCGGGACGCACTTTGTTTTTGCGGCCCCAGTGGATGATCTCGCGGGCGGAGGCGTCGCCGAATTGTTCGCGGCCACAGGTCTTAGGAGGCGGCTGGTGGAAGTAGCGGTGCGCGAGAAGTTGCATCAGCAATTGCGGGAGCAGCACGCCGCGGGTGGCTATGCTGGCGTTGCGGTCGAAGGTGCGACGGTCGCGGGTGAAGTGGCGCACCAGCGCGTCAATGATCATGTTGCCCGGGCCGGTGTCGAAGGCGATGACGTCGGCGGGGCGCGCGGCGGCGCGGATCACGCTGAGATTGGCGATGCCGCCGATGTTCAGCGCAACGCGCGGGCGCAGCGGGTCGCGATACAGCAGATAATCCACAAAGGGCACCAGCGGCGCCCCTTCGCCGCCTGCGGCCATGTCTGCGGTGCGAAAGTCGCCGATGGTAGTGATGCCGGTGCGCTCGGCGATGATTGCGGGCTCGCCAATTTGCAGGGTGGAGGCGATGTGGCGCGCGCCGAGGAACGGCCGGCGCTGGCCCTGATGGTAGATGGTCTGGCCATGCGAGCCGATGAGCGCGATGCGGCGCGGGTTTACCCTGAAGCGCGCGCATGCGTCCAGCGCGGCGCGGGCGAAGAGTTCGCCCAGCAGAAAATTCAGGTTGCTGATGCCGGCTGTATCCGCTGTGCCGCCATTAGCGACGCGCAGTATCTCTGCGCGCACAGTGGCGCGAAAAGGGAAGCTGTGGAAGTCGAGCAGGCGCGCGTGAATGCCGCGTTCGGCCTGCGGGCGCCGGGCAATGCGCACCAGCGCTACGTCGATGCCGTCGGCGGAGGTGCCGGACATGAGGCCGAGCACGAGCAACGATTTGCTTGTGCCCCCTAGTGTCGCGTCTCTTAGGTTCGCCACCAAAGTTCCAAGGAAAGTGAAAATTCCAAATTCAAGATTCCAAATTCACGATTCAAAAGAAGAAGCAAAGTGTGATCCTGCCCTTGCCATTCTTACAGGAACTCTCCGCGACACAAAGCTCACTGCTCCGTGAAATTCGCAACAGAGCTTTCATGAGATTTGCTTCTTCAACTCGGCGAGGAGGTTGAGCGCGTCGAGCGGCTTCAGGTTGTCGAGGTCGGTGCCGCGAAGCGTTTCAAGTACCGTGCGATCGATCGCCGTGAACATGGCCTGCTGCGGCGGGCCCGCGCCGTCGCTGGCGCGGGGGGAAAGCTCTGCCGAGAGGGTGTGCTCGCTCTGCTCGTGGCGGCGCAGGACTTCGCGGGCGCGCTCGATCACTTCGATCGGCAGTCCAGCGAGGCGCGCAACTTCGATGCCGTAACTTTTGTCGGCGCTTCCGGGCTCGACGCGGCGCAAGAAAACGATGTCGCTGCCCGACTCGCGCACCGACACGTGAACGTTCTTCACGCCGGCGAGCAGTTGCTCGAGTTCGGTGAGCTCGTGATAGTGGGTGGCGAAGAGCGTGCGCGCGCGCGTTTCGCGGTGGATGTGCTCGACCACGGCCCAGGCGATAGAGAGGCCATCGAAGGTGGCGGTGCCGCGACCGACTTCATCCAGAATCACCAAGCTCGAGGGCGTGGCGGTGTTAAGGATTGCGGCGACCTCGGTCATCTCGACGAGAAAGGTGGAGCGACCACGGGCCAGGTTATCCGAGGCGCCGATGCGGGTGAAGATTCGGTCGGTGATGGGTAGCCGCGCCTCGGTGGCGGGCACGAAGCAGCCCATCTGGGCCATGATCACGATGAGCGCGGCCTGGCGCAGATAGGTGGACTTGCCGCCCATGTTGGGGCCGGTGATGAGCAGGATCTGATGGGTCGCGTCGTTCAGGTAGAGGTCGTTGGGGACGAAGCGCTCGCCGCGCTCTTCGCAGAGGCGCTCGATGATGGGATGCCGGCCCTGCACAATCACCATTTCTTGAGTGCGCGAGTTCTCTCGCGACTCCGCTGACGAAGCGAAGTGCGGGCGCACATAGTTGCGCTTGGCGGCGATGCGCGCGAAGCCGGCCAGCACGTCGAGCTGGGCCACGGCCACAGCGGTGCGGCGCAAGCGGGCCGCATGACCGCTAATCCACGTGCGCAACTCGGCGAAGAGCCGCTTTTCGATGGCCAGGATGCGCTCCTCGGCATCGAGAATCTTGCTCTCATACTCTTTGAGTTCGGGGAACGTGAAGCGCTCGGCGTTGACCAGTGTTTGCTTGCGCTCGAAATCGGGCGGCGCGAGGTGCAGGTTGGGCTTGGAGATTTCAACGTAATAACCGAACACCTGGTTGAAGCGGATCTTCAGGGAGGCAATGCCGGTGCGCTTGCGCTCGCGCTCTTCCATGGCGGCGATGATTTGCTTGCTTTTCTGGCTGAGGTTGCGCAACTCGTCCAGGTCAGAGTGGTAGCCGCGCCGGATGATGCCCGGCTCGCTCGATTGCGCGGGGGGATCGTCAGCGATGGCACGCTCGATGCGCTCGCGGACGTCACTCAGCTCGTCGAGTGATTCGTGCAGCTCGACCAAGCGCGCGCAGCGGGTGCTGGCGAGGAATCCGCGCAGCAGCGGGATGCGCGCCAAGGATTGCCGCAGCGCCAGCAATTCGCGCGGCATGGCCACGCCGAGATTGATGCGGCTGGTGAGGCGCTCGAGGTCCTGCACGCCGGAGAGTTCCTGGCGAATTTCTTCGCGGGCCACGGTGTGGTCTTTCAGTTCCTGCACGGCGTCGAGCCGCGCTTCGATTTCCTCGCGGCTGATTTCCGGGCGCTGAGTCCAGGCGCGCAGCAGGCGGCCGCCCATGCCGGTGACGGTTTCCTCGAGCGCCCACAGCAGGGTGGGCGCGGAGCGGTGGGGGCCGGTCGCTTCGGCCGCTTCGGTGAAGAGCGGGGCCAGCAGTTCGAGATTGCGCACCGAGACGCTGTCGAGCACGAGCGCGTTCTGCTGCTCGTAATAGCGAATGCGATTCAGGTGACCGAGCGTGGCTGGGGCGGCGCCGCCGAGGGTGGATGTTTCGCGCAAGTAGTGGAGCAGTGCGCCGGCCGCGGCGGAGGCGGAGGCGTGGTCGGCCAGTCCGAAACCATCGAGGGCGGCCACGCCGAAATGCTCCTGCAACAGACGGCCGGTGTAGTCCGCGTCGAAAATCCATTCATCGAGCCGCGTGACCACGCCGCCGACGCCATCGAGCGAGGCGAGCGCGCCCGGACTGGCCTCCGGAAAAAGACTGTTGGGGCGTGGCAGCAGGATTTCTCTGGGACGCAAGGTGTGCAGCTCGTCGCGCAGGCGCGCATCGGGGTCCGCGCCCGGAAATTCAGTGGCGCGGAACTCGCCGGTGGAGACATCCACGTAGGCCAAGCCCACCGCAGCGCGCCGCGCGGCCGCGGAGCCCCAGCACAACGCGGCGAGAAAATTCGGTTCGCGCGGCTCCAGCACCTGCGCATCGGTGGCGGTGCCGGGGGTGATGATGCGGGTGACTTCGCGCCGCACCAGCTTCTTGCCCGGGCCGGCTTCTTCCATCTGGTCGCAAAGCGCGATCTTGTAACCGGCACGGATGAGCCGCGCGATGTAATTCTCGGCGGCATGAAACGGGACCCCGCACATGGGGATGGGCTGGCCGCGCTCGCGGTTGCGCGAAGTGAGAGTGATTTGCAGCTCGCGCGAGGCCACGATGGCGTCTTCGTAAAACAGCTCATAGAAGTCGCCCAGGCGGAACAGCAGCAGCGCTTGCGGATGCTGCTTCTTGACGGCGTGATACTGCCGCATCAAAGGTGTCGAAGGTTCGGTCACGAAGGGCGTGCCTGTCCGAATGAAGTTGCGCAGCGATTATCGAAGGGTGACGGAGGTTTGGCAACTGGATTTGAGGAAACGCAGAACGCAGGAGGCAGAACGCAGAACTCAGGAAAAAGCTCACAGCTAACAGCCGACAGCTCACAGCAAGAATGGACGGCAACAGCGAATCGCCGATCCTTGTGGCGTTGTCACTGGAGGCATCCGCAGCGATATACTCGCGCGATGCGTGGATCGCGGCAGGACGAGATTGAGATCAAGCTGCGTGTGGCGGATGCGCGCGGGCTGGTGCGGCGTCTGCGCGATTTAGGAGCGCGGCGCATCGGGCGGGTACATGAGCGCAATGTGCTGTTCGATACGGCCGAGCAAACGCTGGGGCGCGCAGGCAAGCTGGTGCGCCTGCGGTGGAATGATGACGAGGCGGTGCTGACGTTCAAGTCGCCGGCGCCGGGCCGCGGTATGGCGCGGCGGCGCTACAAGGTGCGGCGCGAGATCGAGTTCGCATTGGATGCGCCGAAGAATATGGCGCGGGTTTTCGAGGGGCTCGGCCTGCACGCTTCCTTCCGATACGAAAAGTTCAGAACCACCTTCCGGTTGCCCCGTGAAAAGGGGCTAAAGGTCGAGCTCGACGTGACACCGATCGGCTGCTTCCTGGAACTGGAGGGCGCGCCGCGCGCAATTGATCGCGTCGCGCGCTTGCTGGGCTATGCGAGGAAGGACTACATCACGACGAATTATCTGACGCTCTATCGCGAGCACTGCCGGCGACATGATCGAAAGCCGGGCGACATGCTCTTTCGCCGGATGTAGCGGCGACCTTTAGGTCGCCATTTACCGGCGTCACGTACGGAGAATGATGGCGACCTAAAGGTCGCCGCTACATGGCGGGGGCGGGTCGTGTTACCCTTACGGGTTACAGACCCTCCGGTCGCGGGAAGAACGCACGCGAAAAATGATGGAGAGGAAATTCCGCGTGAAGGCGATTGATTTGTTGAAACCTTCGGGTCAGGAAGAAGCAGAGCTTTTGTCTTCCCTCGACCTGAAGCGCTTTCCCCGCCACGTGGCGATCATTATGGACGGCAACGGGCGCTGGGCGCAGCGGCGTCACCTGCCGCGCGTGGCGGGGCATAAGGCGGGGGTGCGAGTGGCGCGCGAGGTGATTGAAACCTGCGCGCGGCTGAAGATTCCCGCGCTCACGCTCTACGCTTTTTCGCTGGAGAATTGGCGGCGACCGAAGGCGGAGATCGAGTTCTTGATGCGGCTGCTGCGCGAGTATCTGCGCAAAGAGCTGCCGGTGATCCACCGGAACAACATCCGGCTGCTGGTGATCGGCCGTCCGGAGCAGTTGCCCGCGGCGGTGCGGAGAGATATTGACGCCGCCATGCAGACAACGGCGAAGAATACCGGCATGCGACTGGTGGTGGCGCTCAACTATGGGGCGCGCGCGGAGCTGGTGGACGCTTTCAAGTCATTGCTGGGCGAGGCGCAGCGCGCGAATGCCAACGGCGGGCTGGCGCATTTCAGCGTGGATGAAGAAACCATCTCGCGCCACCTTTACACCGCCGGGTTGCCGGATCCGGACCTGCTGATTCGCACCAGCGGGGAGATGCGTGTGAGCAACTTTCTGCTGTGGCAGATCGCTTACGCCGAGATTTACGTAACGGAAACCTTGTGGCCGGATTTCACGCGCGCGCACCTGCTGCAAGCGCTGGCCGACTACCAGAACCGCGAGCGCCGCTATGGCGGGCTGGGCGCGTCGTCGTAAGAACTTAGAACGCAGAACGCAAAACTCAGAATGCAGAACTAGGAAAGCAGAACAAGCTCACAGCTTACAGCCGACAGTTTACAGTGGAATGGCGCATAAGCGAATGCATAATGACAGGGCGGGCGGAAGCGAGGGAACTGCTTTGCGGCTTTGCTCCAGCCATTCCTGCGGAGACTGTCAACTGTAGACTGTTAACTGTCAGCCGTTAAGAGTGAGTTCTGAGTTCTGCCTTCCTGAGAAAGCGCCGAATGAATACGACCCGGTCGGGCACAGGCGTGCGCGTAGCCACCGCTGCGATCCTCGTGCCAGCCACAGTCGCGGCGGTGTGGTTTGGGCCGGTGTGGCTGGTGGCGTTGCTGGTGGCGCTGGTGACGCTGGCCTGTATGGAAGAGTTCCTTGCGCTGGGGGCGCAGCAGGGGCTGGGCAGCTATCGCCTGTGGACGCATACTTGCGCTTTGGCCGTGGTGGCGGCGCAGTGGAATGCCGCGGTGGGCGGTGGGGGGCGGACGGGGGGCAGTGCGCGCCGGTGGCTGGTCAGCGGAGACGGGCCACCCGCCATGGGGGTCGAGTTGGCACTGCTGGCCTTCGTGCTGGGAATCGCAGCCATGGTGGTGCTGGGCCACCGGGCGCTGAAGGATGTGCTGCCGTCGGTGGGAACCAGCGCCTCCGCTTTGCTCTTGATTGCGCTCCCGTTCAGCTATATGGTTCGGCTACAGGGGCTGGACGACGGTCGCATCTGGTTGCTATTCACGCTGGCGCTGGTATGGCTAGGGGACACGCTGGCCTACTTCGTAGGACGCAGAGTTGGCCGGCTACCGCTGGCGCCGCAAATCAGTCCGCAGAAGACCTGGGAAGGCGCCGCAGCCAATGTGGTGGGGGCGCTGCTGGCGGCAGCAGTGTTTTCGATGTGGCTGGATGTGGGCGTGATGCATCTATTCACGATTGCGGTGCTGGCCAGCCTTGCCGGACAGTTTGGCGACTTGCTGGAGTCTGCGTACAAGCGCGGCGCCGGGGTGAAGGACTCCGGCGCGCTGCTGCCGGGGCACGGGGGCCTGCTGGATCGCGTGGACGCGCTGATATTTGCGGCACCGGTGGTGTGGGTGTACGCCGTTCGCCTGTATTGAGGCTGTAGCGGCGACCTTTAGGTCGCCATTGCGCAGTGCATCATTGCGCGGTACAGGTCGAGAGCAAACGCGGTCCAGAGCTAACGTGGCGACCTGAAGGTCGCCGCTACAATGAAAATGAAGCGGATTGCGATTCTTGGTTCCACAGGCTCCATCGGCCGGCAGACGCTGGCGGTGGTCGAGGCGCTGCCCGGGCGCTTCAGCGTGGTGGCGATTGCCGGCGGCGAGAACGTGGGCGTGCTGGCGGAGCAAACCGTGCGTCACCGGCCGCAGCTTGTCGCGGTGGCCAGCGCGGCGCGGGCCAATGACCTCGCGGCGCTGCTCCGGGAGAAGGGCGCAAACCCGCTGCCGGAGATCACCTGCGGGCCGGAAGGCTTGCATCGCGCCGCCACGCATCCGGACGCCGAGATTGTGGTTTCAGCCGCGGTCGGCGTGGTGGGGCTGCCCGCCACCTACGCCGCGGTGCAGGCAGGGAAGACGATTGCGCTGGCGAACAAGGAAGTGCTGGTGGCGGCCGGCGAACTGATCACCACGGCCGCGCGCGAGCACAAGGTTGAGTTGCTGCCGGTGGATAGCGAGCACAACGCCATCCACCAGTGCCTGCGCGCGGGGCGTCATGCCGAGGTGAAGAAGCTGGTGCTGACCGCGTCGGGCGGGCCGTTCCTGCGCACTCCGATGTACAAGCTGCGCTACGTGACGGCGGAAGAGGCGCTCAACCACCCCAATTGGAAGATGGGGAAGCGCATCACGGTGGATTCGGCCACGCTGGTGAATAAGGGCTTCGAGGTGATTGAGGCGCACTGGCTGTTTGGCATGGACTTGAAGCGCATCGAAGTGGTGATTCACCCGCAATCCATCATGCATTCGCTGGTAGAATTCATAGATGGCTCGGTGGTGGCCCAAATGGGCCCCCCGGACATGCGCATGCCGATCCAGTATGCGCTCACTTATCCGGACCGGCTGGCATCCAATGGATTGGTGCTGGACTGGTCGCGGCTGCGCAGGCTGGAGTTCGAGGCGCCGTCGACGCGCAAGTTCCCGTGCCTGGCGCTGGCCTGGGAGGCGCTACAGCAGGGCGGGGCACAGCCCTGCGCGTTCAATGCGGCGGACGAAGTGGCGGTGGCGGCGTTCTTGAATCACCAGATCGGGTATACGGATATCGCCGAAGTGATCGAAGCGGTGTTGCGGCGGATGCCGGCGATGCGGCCGTCGAATATCGAGGAAGTACTGGCCGCGGATCGCGAGGCGCGACGGCTGGCTGCGGAGGCGGTGACCGGTGTCCGGTGAATTGTAACGCAGAACTATGAACTCAGAACGCAGAACTCAGGACTATTGGTGCGGAGGCAATGGAAGCGGAAGCGTGGCCTATGGGCTAACAGCCGACGTCAACGGCTTACACCTCGCAGGGGTCGTCGCGAGCGTGGCCGGCCGTAGGTTGTGAGCTGTCGACTGTGAGCTGTGAACCGGATGCCGGGAACGGTAGTTCGGCATTGTAAGTTCTAAGTTGGAGAAGAAATGTTTGATCCAACGACATTGATTGCGGTGGTGATCCTGCTGGGCGTGGTGATCCTGGTGCACGAGTGGGGGCACTTCATCGCGGCCAAAAGCTTCGGCGTCCGCGTGAATGTTTTTTCCATCGGCTTTGGGAAGCGGCTGTGGGGCTGGAAACGCGGCGATACCGACTACCGGCTGAGCGCGCTGCCGCTGGGCGGCTACGTGAAGATGGCCGGCGACAATCCGATGGAAGACCGCGCCGGCGCGCCGGACGAGTTCTTGTCGAAGCCGCGCTGGCAACGCGCGATTATCGCGGTGGCCGGGCCGGTGATGAACGTGGTGCTGGCGGTGGTGCTGCTGATTGCGGTGTTCGCGCTGGTCGGGATTCCGGTTCCCCAATATTTTCAATCGCAGGTGGAGATCGTAGGATTCGCAAAGGACAGTCCTGCACGCGCCAGCGGACTGGTGGCCGGCGACCGCGTGGTGGAAATCGCGGGGATACAGAATCCCACGTGGGAGCAGGCGCTAAACGCACTGACGAGGCAAGCCGGCTCGACGGCGCCCGTGCGCGTGGAGCGCGGCGGTGAAGTGATCGCGCTCCCATTGACGGTGCCGGAGGCCGGGAGGGCCGCCTCCGCGCTGGGCTACGCGCCGCGCGCTGCGGTAGTGGAGGATGTTGGCAGCGGAAGCCCCGCCAGCAAGGGCGGGCTTCGCTCGGGCGACCACATCGTTTCCGTGGACGGCGCTCCGATTCGGGTGTGGGAAGAGTTCACCGAGAAGGTGCTGGGGTCGGAAGGGCGGCCGCTGTCACTGGTGGTAGATCGCAACGGGGAAAAGGTCAGCCTCGAGGTGCAGCCGGCGCCGACCTACACAGAATCCGGTACCATCTATCGTGTTGGGGTATCGAACCGCATCGACGTGTTCTACCGGCCGGTGGCGTTCTCGCAGGCGGTGACCGAGTCGGTGGAGACCACGTGGTTTGTGTGCCGGCAGGTGGTGCAGGTGGTGGGAGGGCTGCTGCGGGGCCGGGTGTCGATCCGCGAGTTGGGCGGCGTGGTGGAGATTGCCGCGCAGTCCGGGAGGGCGGCGCGCGAGGGATGGCTGACCTTTGTAAACCTCATGGTGTTGATCAGCTTGAATCTTGCGATTCTGAACCTGCTGCCGATCCCGATTCTGGATGGCGGGCACCTGCTGATGCTGGCCATCGAAGGAATTCGGCGGCGCGACCTTAGCTTGCGCGTGAAAGAGCGCTTTGTGCAGGTGGGATTCATCTTCCTGATGGTGATTTTCGCGGTGGTTATGTATAACGACATCCTGAAAAGGCTTCCGAAGTTTCTTCCTTAGTCCTATGGCGGCTACCACGACAACGGATGCGGCGCGGTCGCTTTCGCGCCGCGCTTCCACCGGCGAGCGGATCAACGCCGGCCAGCAAGCGGGCCGGCTGGAAGCGGACTGCGAGGCGCGCGGGATACGGCTGACGCGGCAGCGGCGCGTCATTCTGCAAGTGATGGACAGCGCGCAGCGCCACCTCGACGCGATGCAGATCCTGCAGCGCGCGCAGCGGCTCGATCCCGGGGTGCACAAAGTGACGGTGTACCGCACGATTGATCTGCTGAAGCGCCACGGCCTGATTGACGAGCTGGACCTGCTGCACCTGCGCGGCGACAAGCATTACTATGAAGCGCATGGCCCGCGCGACCACATCCACATTGCGTGCCTGCGCTGCGGGAAAGTGCGGGAGTTCGAAAGCGCGCTCTTCGAGAAGCTGAAGCACCAGATCGAGCAGGACCTGCGCATCAAGATCACCGTCACACGCACGGAAATCGGCGGCTACTGCGACACCTGCCGGCAGTAGCGCAACCTCCGCGGCAAATTCCGCTTCTCGTTGGCGAGTGAAGGGCGCGGCGTGTCGCGTCTCCAGTTGCAATTACGTTGCAACAATATTTTCGCTTACCGCATTGACAGGGGTGGGAAGCTGCGCTAGCGTTTTCGAGCTGCAACCGGATTGCAAGTAGTTATGCCCGCGGGCTGGGTGGCGAGCCCGACGGGCTTTTTGAAGGCGCGATAATGCAACCTAGTTGCAACTAGAAGAATGGGTGTTGCGCGCGTGCGCTGGGCGCACGCTTCTTCTGTGTACTTAGCTGCAACTTAGTTGCATCTATGGCTGTGAAATAACCCTCGGAGGTGGTGATTCTATGCAGGCGAGCGCGATTCGAAAGTTCCTGTTCCAGGTTCTATTCTTGGCCATTATTTTGTTGGGAGTGAGCCGGCCGGTGGAAGGCGTGCCGGGCGTGACGCTGCGCGGACGGGTGTTAGACGAAAGCGGGGCGGTTATCCGGTCGGCTTCTGTGGTCGTGTACTACCCCTCGGGCGCGCCGGCGGCCAACGCGGCGACGAATGCGGAGGGCGAGTTTGTCATTCGCCATCTGGCGCGAGGTCGCTACGAAGTCCAGGCCTCGCAGCCGGGATTGGCGGCAATGTCGGTGGCTGTGGATGCCACCGAGGGAGAGCCAGCGAGCCTGACCTTGCGCTTGCGCGTGAATGCGCTCGCCAGCCAGGTGAATGTCACCGCGACACGCGGCCTGCCGGAAGATGCAGCGAGTGTACCCAACGGCGCCAGCGTAGTTGCAGCGGAGCAGAGGGCCGTGCGCCCGGCGCTGATCCTTCCACAAATCCTGCGGAGCGAGCCGGGAGTGCAAGTGCAGCAGACCTCGGCTCATCAGGGCGCGGTGATCATTCGCGGGCTTACGGGCCAGCAGGTGCTGCATTTGATTGACGGGGTGCGCTACAACACATCCACGTTCCGGCCAGGCCCGAATCAGTACTTGGCCACGGTGGACCCAGGTTTTGTTGACCGGATGGAGGTTTCGCGCG
>JBOGNS010000235.1:0-4803 GCA_050747305.1 Candidatus Acidiferrales bacterium
CTTCTGCAACTGCGAATCCGCGGCGTGAGGATTGAAGACGCCACGGCGATGATCGAGAAGATCACCGGCAAGATCGAAATCGACGACCTCAACCCAAGCTGGTTGATTTTTGCAGATGGCTTTCGCCTGAGCGCCTTTTTTCTCGCGATTCGCCGGATCATCTCCATTGTGATTTCGCTGGCGTTGTTGCTTCTTGTACTTCCGCTTCTGCCCCTCATTGCGCTGGCCATCAAGCTGAGTTCGCCGGGCCCTGTGCTTTACAGGCAGCGGCGGATGGGCCGGCAGGGAGTTACATTCACCTGCTACAAATTCCGCACCATGCGCGCGGAAGCTGAAGCCGACATTGGCCCCACCTGGGCTGGAGATGAGGACCCGCGCATCACTGCGGTCGGATACTGGTTGCGCCTGGCGCGGCTGGACGAGATACCCCAGTTGTGGAATGTCTTGAAGGGCGATATGGCGTTCGTGGGGCCGCGCCCGGAACGACCTGAATTCGTGCAGTGGCTGAGCGATTCGATCCCCTACTATCACTTGCGCCACATCATTCGCCCGGGGATTACCGGGTGGGCGCAAGTGCGCTATCGCTACGGCAGCTCCGTGGAAGATGCCAAAGAAAAACTACGCTACGACCTGTTCTACATCAAGAACCTCGCTCTGGGGTTGGACCTGCTCATCCTGTTCCTCACGGTGAAAACCATCTTGCTGGGGCGAGGAGCGAAATGAAGTGGGTCTTCTGGCTGAGTTTCCTGCTTATTGGGTACTCCTATGTTGGCTACCCGCTGTGGATCGCTCTGCGCGCTCGCCTGCGACACCTTCCGGTACAGCGCGCGGAGATTGTGCCTGCCATTTCGGTGGTGATTGCAGCGCACAATGAAGCCGCCGTCCTGCCCGCGAAGCTGGCGAATCTGGAACAATTGGACTACCCGCGCGAGAAAATGGAGATTCTGGTTGTTTCCGACGGCTCAACCGATGGAACCGAGGAGATTCTGAAATCCGAATCACGCCAAGGCGCCCGTCTGATATCACTGCCGCAGCGTATGGGCAAAGCCGCAGCGTTGAATTGCGGAATCCGTGCGGCATCCGGCGAAGTGGTGGTCTTCGCCGATGCACGCCAGCAAATTGAGCCCACTGCGATCCGCGCGTTGATGTCCAATTTCAGCGACCCATCCGTCGGCTGCGTCAGTGGTGAACTGTGCCTTTTCGATCAGGCGCCAACCGGACGGACAGCCGGCGTCGGCTGGTACTGGAAAATGGAGAAGATGATTCGGAAGTGGGAATCGTCATCGGGTTCGGTGGTGGGAGCCACGGGCGCTATTTACGCGGTTCGCAGAAACCTGCTGCCCGTGCTGCCGGCAGGAACGATTGTGGACGACGTTTACATCCCGCTCGAAGTCATCCGGCGCGGATATCGCGTAGTGTTTGAGCCGGACGCTCGCGCCTGGGATGCGGCCACACCGGATTTCGCGCGCGAATTTCGCCGCAAGGTGCGCACGCTCACCGGCAACTACCAGCTATTGCAATTAATGCCCTGGCTGCTGACGCGCGCGAATCCCGTGCGATTCGAGTTTGTGAGCCACAAGTTGATGCGCTTGTCGGTGCCCTTTGCGCTGGTGGGGCTTCTGGCCGGCGCGTTTTTTCTGCCTTCCAACTTCTACTTGGCCTGCCTGGTGGCACAAGTGCTCTTCTATGGGGTCGCACCCCTGGCGCTCAAGTGGCCGCGTATTCCCGGAATTGGTCGCGTAGCCAGCGTGGCCCTTTCGTTTCTTGTGCTGAACGTCGCCGCGTTGGTGGCCTTCGTGAATTTTGTTTCCGGAAAGAAGGAAGTATGGGTGCGGTAGGAGTCACACAACCCGCCACAACCCCCGATAGAAATGCGCCGCAAACGGCGCCCACCCCTGTATCCGCAGAGGGCGCACGAAAGAGAGCGGTGACGCGTCCTGGCTTCGTAGCCGGTTACGTCGGCACCCTGCTTTTCGTTGCCGTCTATTGCTCTCGGCCCAATGAGCTCATCCCTGGCATGGCTCTTTTCCCGTTCGCGCAAATCGCGGCCATCGTTGCCCTCGCCGGATTTCTGCCGGCTCTGATCATGAAGCCTGCGGAGGTTTTTCCCGGACTGAAGGCAATGAAGTACTTGGTGTTCTTGTTTCTACAGCTCAGCATTGCCGTGCCGTTTTCCATGTGGCCAGGCGGGAGTGCGGAGCGGGTGTTCGAGGACATGTCGAAGGTCGTGATCATCAGCCTGTGCATACCGACGGTCGTGAATACCACGTCGCGGCTGCGGTGGATATTATGGGTGCAGACTTTACCGGTGGCCCTCATGGTGCTCGCTTCCGCGTTTGGAACGGGCAAGGTTCTGGTGGACAGCGCCGGGCAAGTGCGAGCCCGGGGTTGGGTGGGCGGTATCTTTGAAAACCCCAACGACTACGCATTCGCGATCGCACTCGTTTTCCCCGTGGCAGTATGTTTCTTCCTGCACACACGGAATCCGCTCGGGAAGCTATTCTGGGGTACCAGCTCGCTGGCCATGGTTTACGTCGTGTTTGAGACGCTTTCCCGCGGGGGCTTGCTGGCTCTCGCGGTCGCAGTAATGGCAATTCTGTGGGAATACGGTTTTCGGCAGAAACGCTACGCGCTGCTCGTCGTTTTCGCAGCGTCTCTGATTGTGTTGATCGGCGCGGCCCCCGGTGCCTTCGTAAACCGCGTACATTCGATGGTTGACTTTACGAAAGACCAAACTGGATCGGGCTGGGCCCGCCGCGCACTCTTGGAAGAAAGCATCCGCACCGCTCTGGCAAATCCCCTGTTCGGTGTAGGACCCGGCAACTTCCAAATTGTGTCGGGAAATTGGCACGGGGCACACAACACCTATACCCAGCTTGGTTCAGAAGCCGGTTTGCCCGCCGCATTGTTCTTCATCCTGTTGTTGTACGGGGGTATCACCCAGACCCGGCGTCTAAGGTTGAACGCAACCAACCCGGAAGTGAAGACGCTGGCCATAGCCTTGAACGCGAGTCTCACGTGCTATGCAGTCGGAGCCTTTTTTGCCGACACCGGCTATCACTTTTTCCCGTATCTGTTCCTTGCTTATGCCGCAAGCCTTCATCAGATAGCCCTTCGCTTGGATGGCGAAGGAACCGGTTCGGAGAAAATCAGCAAGAAAGAAAACGGACAGTGGCGGGCTGTGCCACATTTGACTGGAACTGTAGGTCGATGAAGCCGCTGATCGCGAATCCGGAAGCGAGCCGATAACGTATGTGTGGTATTGCTGGAATCGTGGACCTTGCGTTGCAAAGACCTGCCGACAGGCAGGTCCTGCAACGCATGTGTTGGTCGCTGGTTCATCGTGGGCCGGACGAGGAAGGTGCGTACGTTGACGGCCCGGTCGCGTTAGGTATCCGCCGCTTAAGCATTATCGACGTGGCGGGGGGCCAGCAGCCGATTCACAATGAGGAACGGAGCATCTGGGTCGTCTTGAACGGCGAAATCTACAACTTCCCGGATCTGCGCGCCGAACTGGAAAAATCAGGCCACCGATTCAGCACGCACAGCGATACCGAAGTGATTGCTCACCTTTACGAGGAAAAGGGCGCGGAATGCGTCCGGACCCTGCGCGGGATGTTCGCGTTTGCGCTATACGACGAGCGGCAGAAAAGGCTGCTGCTAGCTCGCGACCGCCTGGGAAAGAAACCTCTTTATTATGCGATCCACAACGGACAGCTTCTTTTTGGATCCGAAATCAAGGCGTTGCTTGCAGCCGCGCCCGAACTGGCGCAAGTCAGCCAGGAAAGCGTTCTCTCCTATTTCTGTTTCGGCTACATTCCCGATCCCCTCACGGCATTTGTTCCGATTCGCAAGCTGCCGCCCGGCCACTATCTGGAGCTGGCTGACGGCAAGGTGCAACTCCACCCGTACTGGGATCTCCCGCCGTACAGCGACTCAAGCCCCAGCAGCGAGGAAGACGCGCTGCAGGAACTCGAAGAGCGGCTCACGGAAGCGGTCCGGATTCGCTTGATTAGCGAAGTGCCGCTCGGCGCGTTGCTCAGTGGGGGAGTCGATTCTTCCACCGTCGTTGCGCTGATGCGGCGCACCAGCAGCGGACCGGTAAAAACTTTCTCGATCGCGTTCCGCCACGCCGACTTCAACGAAGCCGAGTATGCGCGTGCGGTCGCGCGTGCCTTCGAAACGGAGCACCACGAGATGATCGTGGACCCGGATATCTGGGGAACGCTCGACGCGTTGACCCGCAGCCTCGAGGAGCCGTTGGCGGACTCGACCGTGGTTCCGCAGTTCCACCTCTCACGCATGGCGCGTCAGCACGTAACGGTGGCTCTCGCAGGCGACGGCGGCGATGAGCTATTCGCCGGATATGAGCGCTATCACACGCATCTGCGCCGGAACTGGGCCAATGCCATACCCCACTGGCTCGGGCGGGCTCATCGTTCTCTGATCGACCCTTTGCTTCCAGCCGGTTTCCCCGGGCGACGCCTGCTCTTCAATCTTTCCCTGCCGGAGCGCGACCGATTCTTGGACAGCGTTTCGTTCTTTCCAAACGGCGCGAAAGACCATTCACTTTTTTCCGATGACTTCCAGGCAGCAACCGCAAAGTTTGCGTCCCCTTACGAGCGGTTCCGCCAGTACTATGATCATGCGCCCGCTGCGGACCCACTGAGCCGGCTGCTCTACCTCGACACCAAGACGAATCTCCCGGGCGACATCCTCACCAAGGCCGACCGGATGAGCATGGCCGTTTCGTTGGAGCTTCGTGCGCCACTGCTAGACCATGTGGTCGCCGAATGGGCCGCT
>JBOGNS010000236.1:0-5157 GCA_050747305.1 Candidatus Acidiferrales bacterium
CACCCGGCCTGCGGCCACCGTCTCGCGCGCCTGCTGCACGGTGGCTGCCAGCACCACCCGCAAGCCGCGTTGTGCCGCCACCGCTGAAATCTTTTTTGACACTTCCCTGTCCGCGCATGCCACCAGCACTTCCAAGCTCTCCATCGCATCCTCCCCGCCCCGTAGTGATACCAATTTCGTGCTGTGTGAAACAATTGGGCAATGGCCTAATAGACCTATCATCCGAAGGTCATACGCCGCCATACCAGCGCAGTTATCGGGGTTTACCTTTAGTGTAAGAAAATGCGAGTAAGAGCACGTCGCAGACGTTTCGTTGACAGTTATCTTTACTTTAGAGTGAGCGGGGGAGACGGGGCTTCGGAGTTTTGCACAGGCCCAAGTGGAAATTCTGTGGAAGAATTTTTAGGCGCTGGACGGCCCCTTTTACCCCGTCATGCTCGAGTCGAGGTGGATCAGCCCGCGCTTCAGCGCCTCCGTGATCGCCTCCGAGCGGCCTGTGACGTTGAGCTTCTTCAGGATGCGCGTCACGTGAACCTTCACCGTACCTTCGCTGATGCGCAGGTGCGTGCCAATCTCTTTATTGCTACTGCCCGCAGCCAGCAACTGCAGCACCTCGCGCTCGCGCCCGGTGAGCCGCATTTCGCCCACGCGAGCGGCCAGGCGCGCCCCGGCCTTGGGCGAGATCCATGTGCCGCCGGCGCAGACGCTGCGGATGGCCTCCATCAACTGGTCGCGCTGCGTATCCTTCAGCAGGTAGCCTTTGGCGCCCTTTTGCAGCGCCTGGTAGATGTCTTCATCGCCGTCGAAGGTGGTAAGCACCAGGATGCGCGCGTCCGGCACCTTTTCGCGGATGACTTGGATCGCCTCCAGCCCGCTCATCGTGGGCATGCGCAAGTCCATCAGCACAATATCCGGACGATGCTGGAAGAATTGTTGCACCGCTTGCTCGCCGTTGGCGGCCTCCGACACCACCATCATATCCGTGGCGTGAGTAATCAGCGCGCCCAGGCCTTCGCGCACGATGGGATGGTCGTCGGCGATGACAATGCGAATGGCCCGCTTCTTCGGCACGGAAGGCCCCTCAGCCCAGCTTCAGTCCAACGACACAACTCCCCTGCGTTCGAAGTAAGAAAAATTGATTCCCCGTCCCCACGGCCGCGGGGACCAGGCTTTAGCACGTCAGTCCAACGGCACAACTATTTTGACTGCGGTCCCTTCGGACCCCTGCTTGCTCTTGATGTGGAACCGTGCCCCGACCCTCGCACTACGCTCCCGAAAACTCGCTAAGCCTACACCACGCCGCGGCGGATTGTCCACGTCGAAGCCCTCGCCGTCGTTAGTGATGCGAGCGCAAACGCCAGAAACCTTTTCGGGAGAAGCCTCAGGGGCAACAGACAGGGCCGTCACGCAGTCATCCCGGGAACGGAGGGGAGGTGTCTGGGGTTTGCATTTCTGGCTCCCGGCTTCGGTTCCGTTCCAGTTGCAGCGCCACGCGGTGCTCCACCGACTCGGGAATGGGCTCCACGCGCACCACCCGCGCCGCCAGTTCTCCCTGCGCGGCCGCCCAGCGCCCGGCCGCGAGGTTGACGCGTAGCCTTTCATCCACCAAGTATTGCCGCGCGGTGGTGAACTGCATCCCTCCGTCGGAGACATCCACGGTCATCGCCTCTTCGCCCCACGGCGCATGCGGGCGGCGCACGTGCAGCGGCAGCGCGACCGGGGTGCGCGTGGCGCGTCGCGTATCCTTCACCATGGGAATCTGCGCCGGCCGCGGCAGCGGCTTGAATTCCAGCGCTACCAGTTGACCGCCGCCCGGCGTAGTGCGCACGCGCGCCACCCGCGCCGGCGTCTCCGGCTGCGTCGGGCTCTCCTTGTCATACGGGTAGGTTACCCACAGCCGAGCCGCCACCCGCAGGGGCCGCGTGCGGTAGAAAAGCAGGCCGGTGCGCGAGACGTCCAGCGTTTCCGCGTGCTCGATGCAATAGCGCAGGGAATCCTGCCAGCGAATGCGCAGCGGCAGATTCAGCGGGGCCCGCGTGGCTCGGCGTTGGTTGCTCATCGTCGCGAGAGAACTCGCGCTTTCAGAATCAGTCGCGAGAGGACTGGCGCTCTCGAAATTCGTCATGCGAGGACTCGCGCTGCGTTCACGGCCCCGCGAGAGGCTCGCGTTCATGAATCGACATGGGTGGCCTCCTCTATGGTAAGAGGTTCGGGCCACGCGGCGCAAAGCAAAAGTAGCGCCCGCGCCGCGCTCATCACCGGCCGCTCTACGGAAGTGACTTAACGATGCCGTTACCCTGCAAGGCGGCTGCTGCGCGCGGTCCGGCGAAATTCACAGCAGTACCATTGCGCTTCGCCCCGCGCCGGTATAGCGTCATGGCAATTTCATGGCAGGGGATGCCTATGGCAAACGGATCGGAACGCCGCACGTCGCGCCGCTTCAACATGAGCCTCCCGCTCGTGGTGCGCTACCCCAACGAACACGCGTGGCAGGAAGTAGCCACGCAAACCCGCGACGTGAGTTTTCGCGGCCTGTATTTCCTGCTGGAGGGCCGGCACGCCGTCGGCTCCAGCCTGGAATTTGTGCTCACGCTGCCCAAAGAGGTGACGCTAGCCGGCGACGTGCGCATCCGCTGCACCGGGCAAATCGTGCGCGTGGAGGATCACAACGGCCGCCACGGTATCGCCGCGCGCATCGAGAAGTACGAGTTCCTCCCCGTCCGCATCGAGTAGCGCCGCGGGTCCTGCCGGCGTTTTTTAACCGCAGCCGCTTGGCGCCCATCGGGATGGAATACCAGCGTCCACTTCTTTGCAGGCAAAGGATGCCCAGCCAGCGTAAAATCTAAGCCGCTATGCCGCGCCAGACCCTGCTGATCGACGCCGACGATACGCTCTGGGAGAACAATGTCTTCTTCGAGAAGACCATCGAGGCCTTCATCTCCTTGATCGAGTCGCTGGGCTTTGCGCGCGACTACGTCCGTCGCATTCTCAACGAAACCGAGCGCCGCAACATCCGCCAGCATGGCTACGGCGTGCGCAGCTTCGGCCGCTCGCTGGAAGAAACTTACCTGAAGCTCGCCGGGCACATGGCGCGCCGCGAAACCGTAAGCGAAATCAAGGTGATGGTCGACGACCTGGAGCGCGTGCCGCCGCGCATCCTTGATGGCGTGCCCGACACCCTCGCCTATCTCGCCGAGCGCCACCGCCTGATGCTGCTCACCAAAGGCGAAGCCGCCGAGCAAGCCGGCAAAGTGGAACGCTCCGGCTTGCAGCAATTCTTCGAAGCCATCGAAATCGTGTGCGAAAAAGACGCCGCTTGCTACCGGCAAGTGGTCAACCGCCACAAGATCGTGAAGTCCGGCGCGTGGATGATCGGCAATAGCCCGCGCAGCGACATCAACCCCGCTCTGGAGGCCGGTCTCAACGCCGTCTTCATTCCCCACGCCATGACCTGGGAAATGGAAAAAGCCGAAGTGCGCAACGGCGGCGGCCGCCTCATCATCCTCACCGCCTTCCGCGAACTCCGCCAGCACTTCTAGCTTTGGAGTGCGGCGGCTTGCCGCCGCTTTGTTTTCAAGTCACCGCGATTTTGTTTTCAGGTCGCCGCGGCTCATCGGCACATGGAGACTAAGGCATGCAGCGGAGCGTTCCGCATTTTGGAACGCGGCATTCGCATAAGTGCCAGGCCGCATCAATCGCGCCTGCCACTACATCAAACAAATTGGGCACACACCCTGATGGATGGATTATCTCAACCTGAAAACAAAGCGGGAGCTCCGCTCCCGCACTCCATATGTCGCCCAAATTGGCCGTTGCTGCGGGCGCATCGGTCCCCTCTACTGGTATCGTCGAAGTTTGTAGTCAGGAGCGAGCAATGTCGCAAAGCAGCACAGCGGTTGTCCCCGTGAGCCAAACCACCGATTGGCGCAAGGAATTTTACGAGTTTGAAGACGCGGCGTATTTGAATTTGGCGGGCCAGGCGCCCATCCCGCGCGTCGCAGCTCGCGCGCTGGACCGCGCGCGCGACTGGAAAAAGCTGCCGCACAACCTGCCCGAGGAAGCCTTCTTCGGCTTGCCCAACCGCGTGCGCGCGCTGATCGCGCAATTGATCGGCGGCCGGCCGGAGGAGCTCGCCATCACTTCCGGCGCAAGCATCGGTTTGCAAGCCGTGGCGCACGGCATCGAGTGGAAGCCGGACGACGAAGTGCTGCTGGTGCGCGGCGAGTTTCCGGCGCATCCCGCTACGTGGGCGCCGATGGCCGATGCCGGGCGCCTGTGCGTGCGCTGGCTGGCCCCGCGCGACCGTTTTATCACTACGGAAGAAATCGCCGCCGCCGTCACGCCGCAGACCAAGCTCGTCTCCATCAGCCACGTGCGCTTCGACGACGGCGTGCGCATCAACCCGCGCCCCATCGCTGATGCGGTGCACAAGGTGGGTGGCTACTTGCTGCTTGACGTCAGCCAGTCCTGCGGCGCGGTGCCGTTCAACGTTGCAGATTCGGGCGCTGATTTCCTGATCTGCTCCGGCTACAAGTGGCTGCTCAGCGCCTTCGGCACCGGCTTCTTCTGGATCCGCCGTGAGCTGATTGATCGCCTGCGGCCCGGCCCGTTCTACTGGATGGCGATGGACGGCGCCGACCGTTTCCATTCGCTCACCGGCGAAGGCGTGAAGCACGTGCCAGTGCCCGCGCACGCGCGCCGCTGGGACTTGCCGGAGACAGCCAGCTTCTTCAACCTGTCTGTGATGGAGGCGTCGCTGGAGTTGGTGCTGCGCGCGGCGCCGCAAACCGTGTGGGAGCACAACCTCGCGCTCGTCGAGCAGATGATCGCGCGGCTGCCGGTGGACCGCTGCGTGCTCGCCAGCCCGCGCGATGCCGCCCAGCGCGGCCCGTACGCGTGCATCCGCGCGCGGCAGCCCGAGCGCACTCAGGCGCTATATGAAAAATTGCGCGGGGAGAAAATTTACGTGAGCCTGCGCGAAGGCGCGCTGCGCGTCTCGCCGTACCTCTACAACACGGAGCGCGACATCGAGCGGCTTATTTCAGTAATTTCGATCTGAGTTGGCGCTGGCTTGCCGGATGGCGCACCCTGCACGGAGTACCCCTGAGATTTTTCGCCCGCTGCCTGCGTCCCGCTTCGCGGGCCGCAGGCAAAACG
>JBOGNS010000237.1:0-5815 GCA_050747305.1 Candidatus Acidiferrales bacterium
CAGCATGTCGCTCATCATGTTACGGAGGCGGGTCTGGTCGGTTCCATTGATGCCGCCGGTTCCCGTTGCGGGCAGGCCGAAGGTTGTGGCATCGATTCGCGTGGAAGCGAAGGTCACGTTGGGCGCGTTGTTGACGGCACCGACAAAGCTGCGCTCATCGTTATGACGAACAAAGCGGAAGTTGATGCCACCGCGAAACAGGTGATTGCCGGTGGTGTAAGACAGGTTGTCAATGTATTGAATGGTGGTGAGCCATCGGGCCGTGCCACTCTGATTTAGGAAAGGTTCGCTGATCACCCCTGAAACGAAGGGCACGATATTGGGGAAGTCCGGATTGGCGCGGCCGAACAGGAAGTCGAACAGGAAGCGCGAGTAGCCGGCAGTGAACTCGTTGACAAGGCGCGGCGAGAACACGCGCCGGTAGCTGAGCGCAAGGTTGCGCGGGCGGCGGTTCACTAGGCCGAGCGGTGGATAGCCGGGGAAAACCTGCGGGCGCGCATTGAGGAAGTCGCCGCCTTTGGTGTCGGCATTGGCCCAGGTGTAGCGCCCAAAGACGCTGTTGTTCTCGTCGAACTGGTGGTCCACACGGAACAGGAAGCGCAGTTCCGGCTGACTGGAAGGCGGGTTCCAGAGGAACGCCGCGGTGTTGAGGCCATCGCCGGAAGCGGAGAAGTTATTGGGCAGCGGCATGTCGCCAATGTAGGTGCCCATCACGGGATCGAGACCGAATCCCGGAGTGTTGGTGGTGATGTTGTATTGGTCCACGCAGTTAGTGGTGACGGAGCCGCCACACGTGGCGATGCCCGGCAGCAGGTTGCCTTGCGAGTCCACCAGGGCCGTTGAGTTGCTGCTACGGGTGGTGCCGTCGGGCAGCGTGACGGTGCCCCGGACGAAGCGGTAGATGCCCATGCGTGCGGTGGCGGTGTAGACGGTAGGATTGCCGAAGATCTCCTGGATGGGTTGGGTGAAACCGAGGCGCTGGCTCTGCCAACTGGCGAACCAAAAAGTCTTGTTCTTGATCACGGGGCCGCCAACGTCAGCGCCGAATTGATGGATCTTGAAGTCGGGCTTGTCCTGATTCTGCAGGTTGACAAAGAAATCCTTCGCATTGAGTACCGGATTGCGGAAGTACTCGAAGAGGTTGCCGTGTATTTCATTGGTGCCGGCGCGGCTGGCCAAGGCGACGTTGGCGCCGCTACTGCGTCCGAATTCCGCTGTGGCGTTATGTGTGACGATGCGATATTCCTGCACGTTGTCGGTGTTCAAGCGGAAGACGTTGGATTGCGGGTTGGGTACCGAGGGCTCGTTGGCGTCGATGCCATCGAGCGTAATGTTGAAGGCGCGGTCGCGCGAGCCGTTGATGTGCGTGCCGGAGCCAGCGCCGCCCGTGGAGCGCTGAATCAGGCCGGGTTGCAGCGTGATCAGGTTGAGAGGGTTGCGGCCGTTGAGCGGCAAGTCGCGGATGGCGCGGCGGTCCACCACATCGCTGATCATGGCGTCGCTGGTCTTGAGGCGCTCGTAGGAACTCTCGACCTGAACGGTCGAAGTAATTTCGCCGACCTCGAGCGCGGTGTTCAGCACGAGCGGAGAACCGACGTTGAGTTCATTCTTTGTACCGATCCACTTCTTGAAGCCCGTGGCTTCCACGGTGATGGAGTAGTTTCCGACCTGCAAGGCCGTGAAGCTGTAAGCGCCCGACTCTGTGGTGGTGGTTTCGTAAGTGATGCCGGTGGCTTCATTGGTGGCGATCACTTTCGCCCCAGGCACAACGGCGCCGGACGCATCTGTAACGGTACCGACGATGCGGGACGTGCTGACCTGGGCGAAGGCGGTTGCGCCAGCGAGCAGCAATCCAAAAACAAGCAGTAACACCCACCGAATTCGCACGGCTGTTTCTCCTTTCAGGGAATCGCAAAAGGCTGGAAACCGGATTACACCCCAACCGCTATTCGGAAGGAACCGACCGTAATAGCCCGCTTCCGCGACGGACCCACCCTTTTGGTGAGGCCAGCAAAACAGAACGAGGGACTCGTGTCAATAGGGGTGCCCCGGATGGGAGGCCCGGTCGTCGGCGGGGCGTAACCGCTGTTTTTTGTATACAAAAAACACATGATTATTCACTTGACAAAAGACCTTCCGTATGCCATGATTCATTCATGGTTGCTTACTTCTTCTTGGCCTTTGGTTTAGCCGCCGCTACCGCTCGCCGGATGTCTTTCTTGATGCTGGCAAGCAGTTTCCGCGTCGGCACTCTCTTTAGCAGCTTCTTTCTCCCTTTCTCCATGCGAGGCTCCCGATGAACCTAATTGACGTACATACGATGTTCCCGACCGAAGAAAAGTGCCGCGAATTGCTTGTCCGGCTGCGCTGGCCGCGTGGCCCTGAATGTCTGCGCTGCAAGGGGCCAGCGGTTGAACTGGAAACCGAGAAGCAGCTTTTCTATTGCAAGGACTGTGACTATCAATTCTCCGTCACGTCCGGCACGATCTTCAACGACACTCACCTTGCCCTGTTCAAGTGGTTTGCGGCAACGCTGCTGCTGTGCGAGGCCAAGAAGGGCATATCCGCGTGCCAAATCCAGCGCACCATCGGCATCGGGAGCTATAAGACGGCTTGGTATCTCTGTCACCGCATCCGCGCAGCGATGGCCCAGGCCGACAAGCCCATGCTCGACGGGACAGTCGAAATGGACGAAACCTACGTCGGCGGCAAGAATCGAGGCAAGGGCAAAGTGGCCCGCTGGGATAACAAGCAGGTAGTTGTCGGCATCCGCAAGCGCAACGGCGATCTCCGCTTCTTCCATGCCGCCGATGCCAAGTCGGGCACGCTGGCCCGATACATCCGCGAGCATATCAGCGAAGATGTGGACGTGATTATCACCGACGATTTTTCCTCGCATCCGGTCGCCATCAAGAAAGCTGGAAAGAAAGCACCGCACAAAACCATCAATCACAGCAGTAAGGTCTATGTGATGGGCGACATTCACACCAACACGGTTGAGTCCGCTTTCTCGCTTCTCAAGCGCGGCATCATGGGAACGTGGCACAAGGTTTCCGCGAAGCATCTCCCCGCCTACTTGGAAGAAATGGAGTTTCGCTTCAACCGTCGCAAGCGTTCCGACTTGTTCTTGGACACCTTGCGTCATATGGTTACGGCCCCTGCACTCACATTTGAGAGGCTAACTGCATGACACTGAACAAAGAACAGCGTGAAGTAATTAGCGAATTGCTCCACGCATTCGTAGGCTTGATTATCGAAAACCAAGCCCTCAAAGTCATCGCGATTCAATTGCAGAATCGCGGCCCATTTGCTGGCTCGACGGTGCAGGAGCAGCTTGACGCGCTAATGAGGTCGCCTGCACGCGATCTGTACGAGAAGCAATTCTCTCCATTTCTTCAGCAAATAGATTCGGCGTTTCAGGATGCCGAACTTTCTGAACTTCTTTCCAAAATTCCACTAAAAGGTCCAATACAGTAGTCATGGAGTACCTTCGCCCGATTTCTTGAACTGAATGGTGATCTTCTTCTCTCCAGGCTGACTCAGGTATTCGAGCAGCCTCATCATCTGGTTTCTGTACTTTTTGTCTTCTGAGTAGCTTCTTCTTAGATTTGTTAGATTATCTTGAAACAACTGTTTCGCCTTTTGGATGCTCTCATCACTCTCGCGCAGATCAGCCATCTTGTAGAGCAGGCCATACATGGAACGGCGCAACACAGTCCCGAATCGTTCAACATGGTCTATGTCATATCCGGCTATTCCAGAGAACCGGTTGCTAGTCGAATCAAAAATCATAAACTCACTGTTGAATCCCACGTTCGGGTCGTAATTCTTGATTTCTTGAAGGGCGTGAGTTGCCAGTACAACGGCCTTCTGGATTTCTAAGTCTGGTTTGAATATGGATTGCACAAGATATCTAAACAGGTAGTCTCCCGTGCCCTTGCAGTCGAATTGGTCTACGGGGGTGACAGAATCCTCGTCAGTCACAAACAATGCTACGCCCTCTTGTTTGAGCCATCCGCAGATCAGTAGCCAGTAATCCGGCCCGTCCCCTCCAAGGTATCTAGGATGCTTAAAAACAGACTGGTAGGTTTTTTGCTGTGCCTCTTCGATTGCATCGAATAGTATTTCGCCGGTTAACCCTTCACCGCAGTCCCGCGCCGCATCAATACATGAGTTGATGATGTTCCGCATCGCAGTCTTGGACTTCGGAATGTCGCCTGCGAATGCAAAACCGAGCTGCACTTGGAGCGGTGCGAGATCAGCACTCATCAATTTGTGCCCTGGAGTCTTGCAGACTCCACCGTAAGAGAATTGAGAATCCGCACACAAGAGAACCCCATTCTCAAATTTTAATCCGGCAGCGATAGTCACGGCTTTCCTCCTGCCTGAAAGCCGCTTTGGTCTAAAATGGCGCGGCTTAGGGTTCATCTACCACCCCCAGCCGCTTTTGTAAAGTAAATAATCCTGAAAAAACAGGCGCTTAGTTCTAGGCGCGGGCTTGAGCGGTGATCCGCGATTACGGAACCGACTTCAACATGGTTGGATCGATGCCATTCATGCGCGGGTGAACGGCGGCCAAGAGCTTGAGGAAACCGTCGACCTTCTTTCGCGACGCGGTCAGATGTGCGGATTTGAGCTGGCGCTCGTCGGCCAGTTCGCGCAGCCGCGCCTCCATGCTCCTGACTTGCTCATCAATCGCTAAGCGCTGCTCCTGGCTGAGGCCCTGCATCGGTGAAGCGGAGCGGTTTTGTTCATTTTTCCAGATGACTTGAAGCTGGCGCGTGATTTCAATCGTATCGCGGTCGATATCTCGCAAGCGGGAGGCGGTCATGCGCTGGTCAAAGTCCTCTTCCTTGTAAGCTAGGTAAAAGGCGAGAAATGTGATTGCGTCGCGCGCCTCCACGGTGGCCTGTGGAAAGCGCTCGTCCACCACGGCCATTGTGCCACGCGGGTCCAGGGGCTTCTCGCGCAGATCCTTCTTCGCATAAGGCTCGGCCCACTTGAGCAGCCTCTCCGAGGCGTGCTTCTCAAGCTGCGCGCCAAAGGCCAGGGCCGGCGCATGTAAAGCCTCCGGTTGACGCGTCTCCCATTCTTTCGCCTTGCGGCCGGCAGGTTGCTGGCCGAAGACGGTGAGCGGCACTGCTAAGATCAGCCAGGGCGCGAGCGCTCTTCGCATAAGAAACCACCCCTTGCGTTTGCATCCTTGGACGTCTGCCAGCGGCGAAACGTTTGGAAGTTCTCGACAGAAGGATAACAGGCCCGCCGAAGAATGGTCAGGTTTCTTTGCGGCGTTAGCGGATGCGGGAGATGCGGGCGCCTAAGGCGCAGAGCTTTTCTTCGATGCGTTCGTAGCCGCGGTCGATGTGGTAGACGCGATCCACGATGGTTTCGCCGCGCGCCACCAGCGCCGCCAGCACCAGCGATGCGCTGGCGCGCAGGTCCGACGCGATGATGCGCGCCCCGCTCAGGGGAGTAGGGCCATGCACGACAGCGCGGCGGCCGTCGATGGTGATATTCGCGCCCATGCGGATCATTTCGCTGGCGTGCAGGTAGCGGTTCTCGAAAATCGTTTCGGTGATGGCGCTCGAGCCGCGCGCCTGCGTGGCCAGCGCCATGTATTGCGCCTGCATGTCGGTGGCGAACCCGGGGTACTCCTCGGTGGTGACGTCGGCGGCGGTCAGTTCGTGGCCGTTGCGAATGCGCAGCGTGTCTGGCGCTTCCTGGGTCACTTCCACGCCAACTTCGGCAAGTTTCGTGAGCAGTGCAGTCTGGTGCGCGGGCTCGCAGTGAGTTACGCGGAGGTCTCCGCCGGTCA
>JBOGNS010000238.1:0-16171 GCA_050747305.1 Candidatus Acidiferrales bacterium
GATTTTCCTTGCTGGTACGCGGTCACTGATTGTCAGCGTTTGCGGACACCGAATCAACTGTTTCGAGCATCACTTTTTCCACATGGCAGGAATACTAGTGGATGGTATTGAAGAACTTTCGATGCCCTCGGAAAGGCCTACAATCTTAGCCACGACAGCAGGCTTTGGGCATTATCAAATCATAGAAGGGGGTGCGCGGGGACGGCATCTTCGTTCAGCCTATGAGACGTTAATTAGTCCAGATGAAGTGTGGGAAGGCAATCCAAAGTTTAAGAAAGCGAAATGGGGATACATCAAAGAATACAAAACCAAAGAGAGCAAGAACAAGTCACGCCCATTTTCGCTCGCCCTGGTTGGCGATCTAGAACATCCTCGGTCGCTAATTCTTGTTCCATACAGCAGTTTTGCGGTCAGGGGAAGAGACGTTAATAAGAAGTGGCGACAGGGAACGAAAATCTACCCTTAGAAACACCAATAGCTACCCCGAGGGGTAGCTATTGGTGAGTACGCTGCGGGGACTTTCACCCCGCACCTAATCTCTGTCGGGATTCACGCCC
This sequence comes from Candidatus Acidiferrales bacterium, assembly GCA_050747305.1. GTDB lineage: Bacteria > Acidobacteriota > Terriglobia > Acidiferrales > UBA7541 > JBOGNS01. Next base: position 558 of record JBOGNS010000238.1, read on the forward strand.
GACGAAACCATGATACACCCAAAACAGCCAAAGTCAAGATCTTCGTAAGAATGTGTGCCTCATAGACTTAAACCTGAATCCTGCGTGAAAGGCGGTTGAGCATGTGAGTTGCGCCTTTCAGGGCGCGTTGTCCAGGGTGCCCCGCTCTTGCGTCAAACCCTACCCTAGGGGTGGTAGCTTTTGACGCAAATGGCCAAGGGCCCTCGCGAGCTTGCTATGAAAGGCAAGAAATGCGTTCCCTTGTGCCGATGACGCAGGATTCAAGTTAAATAGACTTAAATCTGAATCCTGCGTGAAACGATTCTGATCATGCAACAGTCGGCTCCATTGGAGCAGTTTTGGATGGCCTTGGGCCATTGCGCGGAACCCTACCCCAGGGGTAGCTTTGGGCGCAACGGCCAAGGCCCTCGCAAGCGACGCTATGAAAGGCGAAACGAGCATTGCTTACGAAGCTTCCACGCAGGATTCAGGTTAAATGCAATCTAAGTCGCAAATTGAGCAGAAACCGCTATAATTGCCAGAAAATCTAGCATTTAGTGAGGCAACCCGATGATGAAAATAGCGCCGGTTCTGGCCCTCGCCCTTATATTGCAATCGTGCCCAACCAAGTCTGAGCCTAAGGCTGTCCAACGGTGCCAGCGTTTCGTTCCGATAGCTCCGCCCGCCTCTTCTGCTGCAATAATGCAGGTTCCGTGGCACGCCTATTTCGCGCTCGACACAAAGACCGGTCAGCTTTGCCGAACGACTTCAATGCTGTTTCAGAACGAAAATTTCAACGTGCCGGAGTGTTCTGGCTTGCGTGTGGCGTTTCCTGACCCCGAATGATGCAATTCCCACGCCACTTTCGCCTCGCTCCGTTCCACCGGACGCCTACAGAGGGGCAAATTAGGATCAGTACCCAAGAGTTACTACACTCAGAAGGAAGGAGCGCCGGTGGCGGCGGGGCGCGGCTCGGCGGAGGCTTTCAGGCCGAAGCGGAGGCGTTCGAGGTAGACCTGGGCGAGGGACATGAGGCCGGTGTAGAGGTAGCCGCCGACGAAGAGCAGCAGGAAGGGCACGGTGGCGAAATTTTCGTTTTCGACGGCGTAGAACACGGTGGCGGCGAAATAGAGGCCGAGCAGAATCTCGACGTACGGTGTCCAGCCGGCGGAGCGGCGGTAGGCTTTGATCAGCCAGGTTGCATCGCGGCCGACGGTGGGGCGCGCAGCGATAGAGCCGGAGTGGCTTGCGGGGTCATCGGGCGTGGCGGCAGCGGAGCCCTCTCGGGCATTGGCGTGAGCTAGCTCTGCGTGGGCCGGCTGCGCATGAGCTGGCTGCACGTCGGCTGGCTGTGAGTGAGCTGGCCGGACGCGAGACAGCGGCGCAATTTGCGTCAGGACGGTGGTGGACGCGAAGCTCGCTGCGGCGGCGGCGCAGACGAGCGGGGCGGGTTCGGCTGGCGCGGGCAGGCGCGAGGGCTCTCTTACCTGTGAAACCTCGGTTGCTTGGGGTTGCGCGGACAGGCTGGAAGCCTGTCCTACTGCGTACTTTGGCGTCCTTACGAACTCTGACGACTTGCCAAAGAGCGCTTCGAGCACCGCCACGGAATTGCGCACCGCTAACCCAATTCCGCAGGCCATCACGAAGGGCAGATACAGGAATGTGCGCGTCCAGGTGCGCGGATACAACTCGCGCTGCGCCACCAGATAAAAGCTCGAAATCGAGCAGGTGGATGCGAGGAACAGCGGCAGGTCAATCAGCAGCATCTGGAACCAGCCCTGATAGAAGCGCACAATCATCGCCGGCAACAGCAGCGTAGAGAGCAGAATCATCAGCGGGTAGCTGAAGTTGGCGGTGAGATGGAAGATGCCTTCCACCTTCACGTGCAGCGGCTGATCCGACCGCAGCAGCCGCGGCAAAATTTTCTTCGCCACTTGAATCAGTCCCTTGGCCCAGCGCGCCTGCTGCGCCTTGAAAGCGTTCATCTCCACCGGCAACTCGCTCGGGCACTCGATCTCCGGCACATAGACGAAGCGCCAGCCTTTCATTTGCGCGCGGTAGCTGAGGTCGGTGTCTTCGGTAAGCGTGTCGTGCTCCCAGCCGCCGGCCTCTTCGATGGCGCGCCGCCGCCAAATGCCCGCGGTGCCGTTGAAGTTGAAAAACGTGCCGCGGCGCGAGCGCCCGCCATGCTCGATCACGAAGTGGCCGTCGAGTAGGATGCTCTCCACCTGCGTCAGCGCGGAGTATTCGCGGTTGACGTAGGTCCACCGCGTCTGCACCATGCCCGCGCGCGGGTCGGAAGTAAGGTACGGGATGGCGCGCTTGAGGAAGTCCGGCGGCGGCTGAAAATCGGCGTCAAAAATCGCGATGAACTCTCCGGTAGCCGACTTCATGCCTTCGCGCAGCGCGCCCGCCTTGTAGCCATCGCGATTTTCCCGGTGATGGTGCGAAATGGGGAAGCCCAGCGCCTGATAGCGCTCGACCACGCCGCGCGCCACTTCGCGCGTCTGATCAGTTGAGTCGTCGAGCACTTGCACTTGCATCCGCTCGCGCGGGTAATCGAACTGCGCCACCGAATCAATCAGCCGCTCGATCACGTAGCGCTCGTTGAAAATCGGAAGCTGGATGGTAACCGCGGGCCACTCGGCGGGCGGCGGCACAGGCTTGGGCGCGCGATGGCGATATTTCAGATAGTAGTACACAAGCTGGTAGCGGTGCATGCCGTAGGCCGCGAGCACCAGCAGCACCAGAAAATACGGAATCATCATCGCCAGGTCGAATGCGTTGAGCTGGTAAACGCCGGTGAAAGGGTCCAGGGTGGGATCGAACAGCCGATTGAACAGGCCGCGCCCGCGCTCTTCTTGCGCGAGAAACCCTCCGAACTGGAACAGTGCCGTCATGAGCGTGAGGTAGGCCGCACTACTCCGCGCGAAACGCGGAGAAGAATGCACCGCGCTTCTCCACCTGTCAATGGCTGGGCTACACTCGCCGCACCATGCGCATCAACCAAACTGCGGTGATTGCGGCAGGTGGTGCAGCGCTTGCGTTGCTGTTCCACCAACTGCGCCGGTGGGACGACTTAACCGGGTTCGTGGTGGAAACGGTGGCGGCCGGGCTGGCCGCCGGCATCTTCTATTTTGTCACACTCTTCCTGCTGGAGAAAACAGCCGACCGCCGCGCGGCCTTCTGGCTGATTCTCGCGGCCGCGGTGCTCTTTCGCCTGCAATTGCTTCCGCTGCCGCCCGTGCTCTCAGACGATTTGCACCGCTACCGCTGGGAAGCGCGGGTGCAGGCCGCGGGCTGGAACCCTTACGCGGTGCAGCCCGACGATCCGCGCCTCGCCGTGCTGCGCGAAGAAGATTGGGAGAAGGTGAGCGGGCGCGGCATTCCCAGCATTTACCCGCCGCTCACCGAGCTGGTGTTCCGCGCGGCGTGGCCGCTGGTGGAGGGCGTGCCGCTGCGCACGTCGCTGATGCTGCTGAAACTGCCCTTCCTCGCGGCGGACGTGGCGGTGATGGCGCTGCTGGCGTGGTGGATTCGCGCCAGCGACGGGCGTAACTACCGGCTTGCGGTGTATGCGTGGAATCCGCTGCTCATTGTCGAATTCGCCGCCAGTGGGCACCTGGATCCGCTGGTGCTGCTGGCCGTGCTCGCGTCAGCGCTCGCGCTGCTCAAGCGGCGGCACGTGCTGGCCACTTTGCTGCTCACCGCCGGCGCGCTCATCAAGGCTTTCCCGGTTTTGCTGCTGCCGTTGTGGCTGCGCCACCAAGGTTGGCCGCGCGCGGCCCAAATGCATCGAGGCGCGGCGTGCGCCTGGTGGGGACTAGCGGCAGGCGCGGCGCTGGCGATGGCTTGCGTGTGGCCGTATCGCGCGGCGCTCGCGCAACTCCCAGCGACGCTGGCCGATTACGAATCGCATTGGCGGCACAACAACGCCAGCCTCTATTCGCTGGCGGCATGGTTCAGCGGCTCCACTGAAGTCGCCGCCGGACTGGGCCTGGGAATCGTCGGGGCGCTTGCGCTGTGGGCCGCGGCGCGCAGGGTGGACGTGATTCGCGGCGCGATCCTGCTGATTGGCGCGACGCTGCTGCTCGCGCCCAACGCCTTCGCGTGGTATTTCACGTGGCTGCTGCCGTTCCTCGCACTGATTCCGTTGCGTAACGCCGTGCCGTGGCTGTTGCTGACTGTGACGCAATTCCTGTCGAATCACGTCCTGCTCGAATATCACGCCAACGATGTATGGCGCTTCCAGCCTTTCTACCTATGGCTGGTCTACGCGCCATTTTTATTTCTTGCCGTTTGGGTGCGGGTCAAAAGACCATCATGAACCGACAGCCTGGCTCAAGCTCGCGCCGGTCACGCGATGCGGACAAGCGGGCGAAGAAGATGCAATCGTTTTTACACAGAAAGTGCAACGCGATTCACTCTCGCATCGCAAACTTCCCGATTTCCTCAAATGTTACTTGACATCGGCGTGCCGTCGGGCTAGATGATGGTGCGCACTTTTATGCCCTCCTAAAAAGGGTGGTCTCGGCATTTCGCCGATCCAAAAGTACGAGTACGAAAAGGAGCGACAATGCAACGAGTGTACCGAGCCAGTTGCCTGGCTGCGGCGCTGGTGCTGTTGGCTGCCTCTGCATGGGCCACCACCGCCGTACGGCTGAGCAAGTCGGACTTAACAGCAGAAGCCGATCTGATTGTGATCGGCCGCGGAGTCGAATCGCGGTCTGCGTGGGTGGGCCGCGTGCTGGTCACGCAAGTCACCGTTTCCGTCACAGAAAGCCTGAAAGGTTCGGCCAGGGATACCATCACCGTGGTGCTGCCCGGCGGAATCGACGCCAATCGCAAGTTCCCCATCTCCATGAGCTATCCGGGCGCCCCGGCGATCCGCTCGGATGAGGACGTGTTCCTGTTCCTGGGCCGCGATGACGAGCTGAACGGCTATACGGTGCTGGGATTCTCGCAAGGAAAATTCTCCATTGTTGAGGATCCGCAGGGCAACAAGCTCGTCACCCGCGACCTGACCGGCGTGCGCCTGCAAAGCGGCTCGGGCGTGGTGCGTGGCGCGGTCAGCCATCGTTCGCTCCCTGAATTTCGCTCGGAAATCGAAAGCTACCTGGCGGAGCAGCCGGAAGGCAGGAGAAAATGAACATGACAAAGAAAATTTGCTCTGTCGTCCTGGCATTCCTGATGCTTCTCTACACCGCAAGCCCGGCCTTCGCCGGCGGTGCGCTGGAAACCTTTGACATCACGGCGGGCGCGCCTTCCCCAATCCCCGGCCACATTCTGGCTCGCGTAATTCCCATCCAGTGGGACACCCGCTGCTTCCCGGTGCAGTACAGCATGAACACCACGCTGGATCCGATTCCCAATCCGCTGGGCGTGCCGGTGATGACGCTGGCGACGGCGCAGGCCGAGCTTCAGGCCTCGCTGGACCAGTGGAACGACATCCCGACTTCCTTCGTGGATATGCACATCACCGGAACCACGGGCAACCTTGGGCTGCGCGGGTTCGACATGGTGAACGAACTCACCTTCCGCACGGCCAACAACTTCGGAGCGATTGCTTCCTCGCCCTCGGTCAACCTGATTGCGGATAGCGTCTTCGCGGACGGCGACGATATTGACGGCGACGGCGACTCCGACGTGTCTGCCGCGATCTCCGTGTGCAGCGACGCCGACGGCGATGGCGACATCGAATTCCCGCCGGGCTTCTATCCGGCCGGCACCATCCTCGAGAACGATGTGCAATTCAACACCAAAACGTCGAACGGCTTCCGCTTCACCTCGGGCGTCGGCGCCATCGACACCGTAACCCGCTCGGTTGATACCCAGACAGTTGCCGTCCATGAGTTCGGCCACTCCTTTGGGCTCTCGCACAGCCTCGACAATCAGACCAGCGAGACTGATGGCGACGGCGCCACCATGTTCCCCTTCATCGATACCGGCGACCCGGCGGCGGAGCTCGGCCAGCGCATCATCAATAGCGACGACATCGGCTGGGCCTCCTTCTTCTACCCCGAGGGCACCGCGTCCTCCGGCCCGGCGGCGCTGCAAGCGGGCGACATTCCTTTTGCGCAAGCCTTCGGTTTGATTGCCGGTGAAGTCCGTCACGGCAACCTCGGCAATGAGCCTGTCGCGGGCGCCAACGTGTTTGCCATTAACCGCGCCAATGACGCGCGCATCGCTTCAGGCTACAGTGGAACCACGAACCTCAGCTTCAATCCGGTCAACGGAGGATTGTTCTTCATCCCGGTGGCCAATCGCGCTCAGGCGCTGGTGAACGGTAACTATGTAATCCCAGTCCCCAAGGGCGATTACGAGGTCGGCGTGGAACCGCTCGACGGCCTGCCGGCGGCCGGCGGCAACATCAACTTCACCGGGCAGATCGGCGCGTTTTACGGGCAGCAAAACTTCAATGAAGAGTTCTTCCTCGGGCAGTTGGAGGGCGTGCTCGAGCGTCGTCCCGGCAAGGGCAAGAACGTCGTGGTGCATAATGGCTCCACGACAGGCGGCGTGACCATAGTCACCAACCGCACCATCAACATCAACCAGTTCGGCAGCCGCAACTTCGTGGGCTTCGTAGGCGTGGCGGCGGGCTCTTTCTACGCAGTGCGCATTCCGGCCGCGACGATCAGCGCCACGATTGCGAGCCTCGGCGGCGCTGACTTGCTTTTCCAATCCATCGCCTACGGCAACAATGTGACCGACGCGTCGGTGGTGCCGATTTTCTCCGAGGCCATGCTGACAACTGGAACACACGACCCAATGACCAATGCTGTTTCCATCGATCTCGCCAATCCTTTGGAACGCACCACGGACTTTGTCGGTCAGGACAGCGACATGGCCCATTTCTACTTCAAGAACGCGCACGAGCTCGGCAAGCGCGTGCGGCGCGGCATCGAAGACGGTTCCATCCAGAACCTGTTCCTCGTGCTGCGCACACCGACCACCACCCCCTTCCCGGGTGTGAGCGGCCAGCCGCCCTTCATCTGGCTGGATTGCACCACGCCAACAGCGACTGGCTGTGCAGCCAATGATGTGCCCATCTTCAATCGATCGTATTTCTCATCCGATGGCGTGAACTTCACCCTCGACCCGCGGTTCAACTTCATGTTCTCGCTGGTGCTCTCGGAGCGCGCGCAGAACTAGAAGACGGAACCTCGGCTCAGCTAGCGAGGAGGCGGGACCGCCCGCCTCCTCTTCTTTTTCACGGCTACGCGCCTGTAAACCTGCGCGAGGCAAATCCGTCCATTCAAGTGACGAGAGATGAGCTCAGAGCCCATGCTCGCCCAGCCAATGGCGGGAATGCTTCCCAGTGAGGGAGACGCGTCGCGAAAGCTGCGCATTCCTGCCGCCACGCAGGCCGCCACAGGCGTTGCCGCGGAAGATTTCGAAGCGATCGTGCGCGAGCATCAGCAGCGGATCTATCGCCTGCTGATGGCGCTCACTCGCGATGCCGATGCCGCAGACACGCTCACCCAGGAATGCTTCTTGCGTGCTTACCGCAAGCGCGCCACCTTCCGCGGCGAGGCGCGCATCGGCACCTGGCTGGTGCGCATCGCCATCAATCTCGCGAAGGACCACGCACGCAGCCGGCGCCGCGCTTTCTGGCGCATGTTGATGGGCGGTTCGCGCGCGCAGGCCGAAACCGACGCGCAGCACGCTTTCGAAGTCGCCGACCCGGGCGCCGATCCCGAGCAGGCGGCGGCTGCGCGGCAACAATTGGCCGCGGTGTGGGACGCGGCAGATCACCTTTCGCAGCAGCAGCGCACCGTTTTCTTGCTGCGTTTCGCGCAGGAGATGTCGCTCCAGGAAATCGCCGGCGCCACCGATCTCGAAGTCGGCACCGTCAAGGCGCATCTATTTCGCGCCATCGGCGCGGTGCGCCGGCGACTCGCCCCGCTGGGACAAAACGCCAGATTGCACCTGCAAGGAAGGACAAGATGAGGCAAGACACCACGGCAGTTCATGTAACTGACGCGCAATTGGCCGAGACGCTCATCGGCTCGCCCACCGCCGAGGCCGCCGCGCATCTCGGCACCTGTGCGCAATGCGGCGCGGAGTTGGATCGCACCGCTGAAGCGCTGAGCCGTGTGGCCATGTGGTCGCGCCACTCCGCCACCCGCACCACTGGTTTCTGGTACACGCGGCAGCAGGCCATCGCCGGTCAACTCCGCCGCAGGCCGCAGCAGTCGCGCTTGGTGACGTGGGCTGGAGCTTTCGCGCTGCTCGTGCTGGGGGCTGCTTTGTTGGCGCAAGCGCCGGGCGAGGCATCCTTGCAATCACAGCCAAGCAGAAACGCCGGCGCTGAGATGCAACTCATGGAAGTCGATCCGGACGACGCTTTGATGGCCGAGATTGACGCTTCCCTGCGCCGCCCGGTTCCGCGCGCCTTCGAGCCTGCTCTGCTGGTCACGCAAGAATTGCACCGTGCCGCCGCGCAGGACGAAGCGACGCCGTAGTTCTGTGAGTGGCGCTGTGTGACAGCCGAAAGGAGAATCGATGAGAATCACAACTGTGACGATCTTGACTGCGCTTTTCTTACCCTTACTGGCAGCCGCGCAAGCCCCTGCCCCGCAGCCCGCTGAGGGCGATTCACAGTCCAAAGTCCGCAGGCGTGAGCCTGGCGCGGTCTATGCGCCCGCGCCTGGATCGGCGCCCAAACCTTACAAGCGGCCTGATCTCGGGGCGTGGTGGAAGAATTCTGACGTGGTGCAGGAGCTCGCTTTGAGCCAGGAGCAGGTCTCGCAGATCGAGCAGGCGTTCTTCGAGCATCGGCTCAAGCTCATTGATCTGAAAGCTGCCGTCGAGCGCGAGGAAACCCGGCTGCAACCGCTGATGGAAGCAGAGCAAGTGCGCGAGCCGGAAATCGCCGCGCAGATCGAAAAAGTGGTGCATGCCCGCGGGGCGCTGGAGATCGCCAATGTCATGATGATGATCTCGATCCGTAAAGTGCTGACCGTGGATCAGTGGAAAAAGCTTGAGGCCATGCAGCAGCAGCGCCGCGCCAAGTTCGACCAGTTCCACTGGTACATCGAAGGCGGCGGCAAGGATCCCGCCCAATTCAAGTGGCGTATTGACCCGCACGAACAGCCGGCTCCCCGGCCCCCGCATGAGTTCGAGTTTGTGCCGGATCAACCTTAGCCTCGCATCCGCCATTCCCTTTCTGCAAAAGCGGCGCGGCATTACAATCCGTCGCGCCGTTTGCCTGAGCCGGTGTACGCTAAGAGGAAATGACGCCGAGCCAGGTGCTCGCCGCACAGGCGCATCGTCCATGGCCGTTGCCGCAGCGCCCGTGGGTGATGGCCATGCGCTGGCACGATTTGTTGTTCGCGCACTGGCCGCTCGCGCCAGACGTGCTGCGCCCGCGCATCCCGTCGCCTCTTTCCCTCGACACCTACGAGGACAACGCGTGGCTCGGCGTGGTGCCCTTTCGCATGAGCGGAGTTCGCCCGCGCGGCATCCCCGCGCTGCCGTGGTTCTCTGCATTTCCTGAGCTGAACGTGCGCACCTATGTGACTGTCGGCGGCAAACCCGGCGTCTGGTTCTTTAGCCTCGACGCCGCCAACCGCGTGGCGGTGGAAGGCGCGCGCCGCTTGTTTCACCTCGCATACTTTCGTGCGCAGATGCGCTGCGCCGAAAGGGCCGGTTGGATTCACTACCACTGCCGCCGCACCGATCGCCGCCCCGCCAGCGTGCTCCCGCTCGCGCCGCGCTTCGCAGGCGAAGCCCAGTTCGTCGGCAGATACCGGCCGGCGAGCGAAGAATTTCAATCGCAACCCGGCACGCTGGATTATTTTCTGACGGAACGCTATTGCCTCTACGCCGCGGATGGCCGCGGCCGCGTCTATCGCGGCGAGATCCACCACGCCCCGTGGCCGCTCCAGCGCGCAGAAGCGGAGATCAGCATCAACACGATGGCCGCAGCCGACGGCTTCATGCTGCCCGATTCCCCGCCGCTGCTGCACTTCGCCCGCCGCCAGGATGTCGTCGCATGGGCTCTCCAGCCCCTGAGGAGATAGTCCCGATCAGCAGCCTCCTTTTACGCCAAACTTCTAAGTGAGTTCTTTCATTTTTTACTTGACACTGTGATTGCTTTTAGTTATACTGATTCGTGAGCGCCAATGATCGGCTATGGATCATCCGTTCGCCGCCGGCGATTCTCATCGACCAAACCGGTTGTGCAGGAGCCGATCACTCCCTCCCAAATCGCAACCATAAGGGAGCCTGGTGCCCCTTATATCTGCTAGTGCGAGGAAAAGGCGGTGAAGCTTCTAGCGTCGAAGCCCCTTCGTAACTCTATGAAAACAAAACTCGGCGCCTGCCTTCGCCGAAGCTTCGATCGCGCAAGTCGCATGGCTTCAATGGATTGCAGAATGTGATGCTCACCCCCCAACCACCGCCGAATGCCGGGAGCTTGCTTGGAGGCGCGTAAACTCACGGCGTGCGAACCTTCGACGTTAAAGGCCGACCGTAAGCTGATGAAAACAAATGGATACTTGAGGCTTCGGCGAAGCTTCGCTGGCATAAGCAGCACCGTTTCAAGAGATTACGAAGAATGATGGCCCAGGTGGCCATCATCAGCACCCAGGCAGGTGGGGGGGGTACGGCCGCAGGCCATGCGTCGACCACTTACTGCTCCGGATTCCACTGAAGGAAAACTTGGTGGCCCATCGCCTAACTAAATTGCCCGACCTGCCGTCATATGCTATACATTGTCTAACAAATGAGCCGAGCCAGCCAACCCGCGTCGAACCTGGGTGAATTCGAGCAACTCGTGCTGCTGGCGCTGGTGCGCCTGCGCGACAACGCCTATGGCGTGACCATTCGCCGTGAAATCGAGCATCGCGCCGGGCGCGAAGTTTCGATTGCCGCCGTTTACACCACGCTCGACCGCCTCGAAAAGAAGCGCCTCGTCAGCTCGTGGACCGGTGAGCCGACCGCGCAGCGCGGCGGGCGCAGCAAACGCTTTTTTCAGCTCGAGCCGGCGGGCGCGGAGGCACTGGCCGCGTCGTACCGCTCCTACCAAGGCATGGTGGCAGGCCTCGAGCGGCAACTGAAAAAACTATGAGCGAGTCATCACAAGACGTTGCCCGCCCCGTGGCGCCGTCGCGCTTCGCCAAATGGCTGCTCGCTCGACTGTTACCGCGCGCAAGCCGCCAATACATGCTGGGCGACCTCGATGAAGAGTTTGTCGAGCGCGTGCGCGGCCCGGAAGGCTTGCGCGGCGCCCGCCGCTGGTACTGGCGTCAGGTGCGCACCGCGCTCACGCAGCGGCGCGCGCCGAACAAGCTCGAGATACGCGCGAGGGCAACCAGGAGGGCATCCATGCTAGACATAGTGCGGCAGGACGTGGGCTATGCGGTGCGCAGCCTCCAGCGGCAGCCCGGCTTCACCGCCGTGGTGGTGCTGACTCTGGCGTTGGGCATTGGCGCCAATAGCGCCATCTTCGCGCTGGTCGATGCGACGTTGCTCCGTGCGCTTCCATTTCCCGACCCCGAGCGCCTAGTGATGGTCTGGGAGCGAAGCGCTACGTCGCAGCGGAGCGGCGTCGCGCCGCTGAACCTTCTTGACTGGAACAAGCGAAATCGCACATTCGATCTGATGGCCGGGTTCATTCCGAGCGTTGGAGGCATGGTGATGAACGGGGCGGACGGCACAGCCGAAACCGTTCCTCGCCAGTGGGTGCTCGCCGGAATTTTCGAAGTGCTCGGCGTCAAGCCGATTATCGGTCGTACGTTTCTTCCCTCCGACGACACCCAGCGCGCCAACGCGGTGGTATTGAGCGAGGCATTCTGGCGAACGCGTTTTAACGCAGACGCGAGCGTGGTGGGCCGCAACATCCGACTCGATGGGGAGCCGTATACGGTGGTCGGCGTCGTGCCGAAAGAGGCTCAGTTGATCGGACGAGCAAGCATCTGGGCGCTTGTTCCCATTCAGGGTGCACCGCCGGCCGCGCGAAGTGCGTACTTTCTTCAGGTGATCGGACGGTTGAGGCCCGGCGCCTCGCTCGAAGCCGCGAACGCTGACATGGCGGCCGTCGCCGAAGGCTTGGCGCGAGAGTTCCCAGCGACAAACAAAGGACGTGGCGTCACGCTCGCGCCGATGCGCGATGCGGTAATCGGCAGCGAGTTGCGTCTGACGTCGATCCTGTTCCTCGGCGTGGTCGGCTTCGTGCTGCTAATCTGCTGCGCCAACGTAGCCAACCTGCTTCTGGCGCGCGCAACCGTGCGCACGCGTGAGCTGGCGATGCGGTCAGCATTGGGCGCCGGACGGGCACGCCTCATCCGCCAACTTCTCACCGAAAGCTTTGTGCTCGCAGCAATGGGGGGTGTGCTGGGTGCGGGGGTCGGTGCGGCGATTCTGAATATCGCGCCGGCCATGATCCCGCACGGGTTGCTGAGCGGTGCGGTCACGCTCACCTTCGATCTGCGCGTCGTGGCGTTCTGCGGCGCGGCAGCGTTTGTTGTCGGGCTGCTGTTTGGACTTGCGCCGGCATGGCAGGCCACCGGGCTTTCGTCCGCGCAGAGTCTGGCCTCCGGCAGCCGGACTGCAACGGCGCGCGGCGGGAAAGTCCGGAGTTTGCTGGTCATCGGAGAGGTCGCGACGGCAGTGGTGCTGCTTTTCGGCGCCGGCCTGTTGCTGCGCACACTGCTGGCTGTGGAGAACGTCGACCGCGGGTATGGCGCCGAGCGCGTGTTGACGATGATGGTCGATCCGCTCGGTTCGCGTTACCCAACTCCAGCCTCCCTGGTTCAGTTCTTCGAGGCCGTCGAGGGCGAGATCAGGGCTCTTCCGGGTGTGCGCAGCGTGGGATGGGCGAGCACGCTGCCGCTCGGCCCTTCGGACGCGGGCCAGACGTCTTTCGAGATTGTGGGCGATCCGCAGCCGATGGAGAGCCAACGTCCAATCGCCGACTACCAGATCGTGAGCCCGGCGTACTTTCAAACCGTTGATCTTCCTCTCGTGGCTGGCCGAGCCTTCAACGACCGCGATACCGTTGACGGCGTTGCTGTCTGCATCGTGAATGAAGCACTCGTGCGGGGCTACCTTCAGGGCCGATCGCCGATCGGTGTTCGGGTCGCGCTTCGGTCGACAGGTTCCGCGCAAGCAAAGCCACTTGTGAGAGAGATCGTGGGTGTCGCTCGTCAGGTGAAGGGCCGGCCCGATGAAACAGAGGATTTCCTCCAGATCTACGTACCGTTGGTTCAGGACCTCAGGGATGACATCTATCTGCTTGTCCGACCTGCGTCGGGACCCGCCGAGGAACTTGCACGTTCTGCGCGTGCGGCAATCGCTCGGGTCGACACCGAGCAACTGGTAAGCGTGAGAGAGGTGATGACGCTCGAAGATGTTGCGGGGGAAGCCACCGCACGTCACCGGTTCCGCGCCGTACTGGTGATGACGTTCGCCGGGCTGGCGCTCCTTCTGGCGATGGTCGGAGTGTTCGGCATCCTCGTATACTCCGTCCAGCAGCGCGTTCGTGACTTCGGAGTGCGGATGGCGCTCGGCGCCACGAGGGGTGACGTGCTCCGTCTCGTGGTTGCAAGCGCCGGTCGCATGATCGTGATCGGGGCTGTCATCGGACTGATTGTGTCGGCCGTTTTGGGCCGGCTGCTCACCAGTGTGCTGTTCGGCGTAGAGCCCTGGGACCCCGTGACGTTCGCATCTGTGACGATCCTGCTGGTATTCACGGCCGCGCTCGCGACAGCCACTCCCGCCTGGCGAGCGGCGCGTATCGATCCCGCCGTTGCACTGCGGAGCGAGTGAGGCATACGTTTTGCCCGAGCTTGTCGCTACTTCAAGATTGGAGGCGGCAGGCGCGGAGGCGCTCGCCGCGTCGTACCGCTCCTACCAGGGCATGGTGGCAGGCCTCGAGCGGCAACCGAAAAACCTATGAGCGAGCAAAGTCAGGACGTTCCCCGTCGCGCAGCGCCACCGCGCTTCGCCAAGTGGCTGCTGGCTTGCGTGCTGCCGCGCGCCAACTACAAATACATGCTCGGCGATCTCGACGAGGAGTATGCCGAGCGCGTCCGCGGCCCGCAAGGGGTGCGCGGCGCGCGGCGCTGGTATTGGCGGCAGATTCGCACTGCGATGACCCAGTCGCGCCCGCCGCGCGGGGTCGAGCGCGATGGCAGCATTCCGAGGAGGGCGACCATGTTGGACACTCTGCGGCAAGACGTGACGTACGCAGTGCGCAGCCTGCGCCGTCAGCCCGCCTTTACGGCGGTAGTTGTGCTGACGCTGGCACTGGGCATCGGCGCCAACACCGCCATCTTCAGCCTGCTCGACGCGGTGGTGCTGCGCTCCATGCCGGTGGAACGGCCCGAGGAGCTGGCGCTGCTGCATGTTCAGTATGAAGACGGTTTGGATCCCAGTTTCAACTATCCGCTGTTCGAGGATTACCGCGACAAGAACGAAGTGTTCACCGGGTTGGTTGCCTATGACATCGTGGCCATGCATCTCGCCCTGGCAGACGAGAGCGAGCGCGTGGTCGGCATGAGAGTGTCGTGGAACTTTTTCGACGTGTTGGGCGTGCGGCCCATCATCGGCCGCAGCTTCCGTGCTGACGAAGACCGCGTCGGCGCGGCGGCGCAGGTCGCCGTGATCAGCTACGGCCTTTGGGAGAACCGCTTCGCAGGAAAGCTCGACGTGCTTGGCCGCGAGGTTCTGATTAATGGCCAGCGCTTCACCATCATCGGCGTCGCGCCCCCGCGCTTCACCGGATTTTTTCGCGGGTCCGCCGCGGAAGTTTACACGCCCATCACAACGCCGCTCGATAGCCTGGCTGCGCCGGGGCGCTGGGAGCAACGGCTGAAAGCGCGCACGTTCACGTGGACGCAACTGTTCGGGCGCCTGAAGCCGGGTATCATCCATCAACAAGCGCAGGCCGCGATGCGCACGCTGGCCGAGCAAATCAAGCAAGCCACGCCGATGAATACGATTCCCAGCCTGGTGATCAGCGATGGCCGCAGCGGTAACACGGGCTATGTGCAGGAAGTCAGCCGGCCGCTGCAATTGCTGCAACTGATTGTGGCGCTGGTGCTGGCGATCGCCTGCGCCAACGTCGCCAATCTGCTGCTCACCCGCGCGCTGGCGCGGCGCAAGGAGGTCGCTATCCGCATGGCGTTAGGCGCGCGCGGCGGGCGGCTGATACGCCAGTTTCTCACCGAGAGCCTGCTGCTGGCCGGCGCGGGCGGCGCCGCAGGATTGTTGCTGGCGTACTGGCTGGCAAAAGCGCTGCTGACTCTCCAGCCGGGGCTGCAAGTGGATGCCGCGCTGGATTGGCGGGTGCTGGCGTTCGCGTTAAGCGTCACTTTGGCGGTGGGTGTGCTGTTCGGCCTGGCGCCGGCTTGGCAACTGGCGCGCACCGGCGTGGTCGAGACGTTGAAGGACGAGCGCTTCGCGGGGAGCGCGCGGCCCCGATCTATCGGGGCGCGGCGCATCAATCTGCGTCAGGGTCTGGTGGTAGTGCAGTTGGGGTTGTCGCTGGTAGTGCTGGTGGCTGCGGGGCTGGCGGTGAAGAGTCTGCGCGGGCTGCTGAATATTGATTCCGGCTTCGACGCCGAGCGCGTGATGCTCTACTCGCTCGACGTGGGCCGGAGCGGCTACAACGAAGAACGCGGGCAGCA
>JBOGNS010000239.1:0-9250 GCA_050747305.1 Candidatus Acidiferrales bacterium
GGTGGTGTTTGTGCGCCAGCAGTCGCATAGGGAGGCTCAACATACTAGCGAAGTCGCTTTCGGTCAAGCGAATTCCGACTTAAGAGCGATGCCAACGTCCTCGCAACGTCTAAGTTGCTGGCGTTGAGGGAGAAACGTGAAGCCGCGCGGGATTCCGCATCCCTGCAGACCTGACGTGGGCGTGAAATCAATGGTGCGGAAGGAGGGAGTTGAACCCACACGGCCTTGCGGCCACAGGATCCTAAGTCCTGCGCGTCTGCCAGTTCCGCCACTTCCGCATGACGCCTGTCATTATAAACGAGTGTGAAGCGCAGCGAGTACTTCTACAAACCTCAAAGAGGAAAACAAAAAGAGAGTGTGGGGATGCCACACTCCCTCGCACTTCTGCGTTCGCTAAAGTCGCAATCCGCTTGCACAAAACCGGAACCTACGCGAGACTAAGGGCCACCTCAGCCGAGAACCCACGACTGGTATCGGAATCCGAATTCTAGGCATTCTTCAGCGATCGGTTGGGCCCGCAGTCCCTTCCTTCTTCTTCTCTGCTGCGAACATGGCCGCCAACTCTTCTTCCACCCGCGCGTAGGTCTGCCGCACTTCTTTTTTGCCGCGTCCCCAGGAAAGCAGCGGCCCGCCTTTCACTTCGATGGTATGAGTGGCGCGGCAGGCGCTGGTGTTGCCGCTGCCGTCTTCGGCCGGCTCGATGTGCAGCGCCATGCGATAGCCCCACGAAAGCGATGTGACTCCGATGGTGTAACGAATCACGCGCAGTCGCGCGTCCTTGAAGGTGACTTCATGGCGTTTGGCGAGAGCGCGCTCGGCCGCCCGGTAGCACTGATCGGCGGTGGCGTTGAAGTGCCGCACTTTCCAATCTTCGGCCGCGACAGGCAGGGAAACCGCGAGAAGGGTCATGGCCACAATCGTCCAGCGAACACGCATAGCTCACCTCACAGGCGACCGGGCGGTAGGAAGTATACCGTGTCTCCGTGGCAAGTGCGGGGCGAAGGAAGATGCCGGCGGCCAACGTAGCACTGCCTACCCATCGTTATCGGTCTACGTTTCGACCGCCGAATGTGACATCATCTGAGCATAATGTCGAAGAGTATCCAGATTCGAGGCGTACCCAACGCCGTGCATCGCAAGCTTAAAGTCAGAGCTACGAAGGCCGGTCAGTCGCTCTCCGAATATCTTCTTCGAGAATTTCAGAGGATTGCCGAGCGGCCAACACTCGCCGAAATGATGACGCGTCTCGCCAAGCACAAGCCGATGGAGCTGGAAGATTCTTCAGCAGCGATCATTCGTGAACACCGCGGCCCTCTGGGATCATAACCCGTGTTGCAACCTGCGACTTGTGACTCCTCTCACCTCAACACTTCGGGTAGATTCATCACTACCAGCAGCAACGCCACCGCCAGCACGAACCATGCGAACCAGAGCCGCAGCCGGCCGGGATGCGTGCGGTGCGCGAGCCGCGTGCCCATGGCCACGCCCGCCGCGGCAAACAGCGTCACCAGCGCCGCCAATCGCAGGTCGAACGCGCCGCGTTGCATGTGGCCCGCGAAGCCTGCCGCGCTGTTCAGCGTGATCACCAACAATGACGTGCCCACCGCCTGTTTCATCCCCAAACCAGCGAGCAGCACCAGCGCCGGCACAATCATGAATCCGCCGCCAACACCGAGGAACCCGGTTAGCACGCCCACACCAGCGCCGGCCGCCAGCACTTTCGCAACGGCAGGCCGGCCGGGGGCCTCCGCGCCGGATTCCTCGTGAGTGAGCATGCGCACGGAAACCACCATCATCACCGCAGCGAACGCCAGCATCAGCGCGGCGTCCGACATCATGTAAGTGAGCCGCGATGCGAAGTACGCGCCCACCATCCCCGCGGAAGCGAAAATTAACCCGGTGCGGACCGCGACATTCTCCGCGCGATAGTGCAGCACCGAGCCGATGAGGCTGGTTGCGCCGACCACCGCCAGCGACATCCCCATCGCCGCGTGCGGCTCCACGCCCATCACGTATACCAAGAGCGGCACGGTGATGATCGAGCCGCCGCCGCCAATCAGTCCTAGCGACAACCCAATCCCTGCGCTCAGCAAGAGCCCGGCAGCAAGGCGCGCATCAATCGCCACAATGAAATCTGTCCACATGCGTTCGCGGTCATTCCTCGCCGCCGCGAAAATCAAAACCGGACAGGCAGGAGTGCCTGTCCTACCGGCGCACAAGTTATACTATGCGGCTGGGTCGTTGTACCCGGCCGTTTGCAAATTTCAAGGCGCGGTATGTTTCATCGCGCTGCTAGGCCAACCGAAGGGATGGGCGCATGGAGCTGCAGCGGTTCGAGGTGCCGGGGCTGGCGCACTATTCCTACGCCATCAGTGGGGATGGCGAAGCTGCGATCGTGGATCCCAAGCGCGACATCGATACCTATCTCGACTACGCTGCCGCCAGCAACCTGAAAATTACGCGCATCCTCGAAACGCACATCCACGCCGATTACGCCTCCGGCGCGCTTGAATTGGCGCGCGCCACCGGCGCCGAACTTTGGCTGAGCAAGCACGACACCGGCGAAGACTTCGAGTACGCCTTCCCGCACCGCGAATTTGGCGATGGCGATGAGTTGCGCATCGGCGATCTGCTGGTCAAAGCGCTCTACACGCCGGGGCACACGCCCGAACACATCGCGCTGGTGCTGCACGATCTGGCGCGCTCAACGCACCCGCTGGCCATGCTCTCCGGTGATTTTCTCTTTGTCGGTTCGCTGGGCCGTCCTGACTTGCTTGGCGAGCAGGCCAAGCGGCGGCTGGCCGAGCAACTCTACGACAGCGTGAAGCACCGCATCGCCGCGTTGCCCGACGGCGTGGAAGTGCATCCCGCGCACGGTGCCGGCTCGATGTGCGGCAGCGGCATGAGCGACCGGCCGCAATCCACGCTGGGCTACGAGCGGCTCGCGAATTCCTTCTTCGCCCACACTGACCGCGAACAATTCGTCGAGCACGTGCTAAGCACCCTGCCGCCGTTTCCCCCCTACTACAAGCGCATGAAGCGCGTGAACTCCGCCGGGCCAAAACTGCTGGGCGGCATTCCCGGCGCGGAGACGCTTTCGCCGCAAGCCTTTCGCGACCTGATACAAAAGGACGGCGCGGTGGTAATTGACGTGCGCCGGCCGGAGTCGTTCGGCGGCGCGCACATCCCGGGCGCGCTGAACATTGGGGCTGGCGCGATGTTTGCGATGTGGGCCGCGTGGGTCGCGCCGTATGACCGCCCGCTGCTGCTGGTCGGCGACGACGGCGCGTATGACGGCGCGCGACGCGGGCTGATTCGCGTGGGACTCGATGACGTGCGCGGCTCGCTGCGCGGCGGCATGGCTGCTTGGATCGAAGCCGGTTTCGAGCAGGCTCACATCCCGCAAATTTCGGCGGCGGAGTTGCGCGACCGGCAAGCGCGCGGCGCGTTCGTGCTCGACGTTCGCAGCGACGGCGAGTGGCACGCCGGTCACATCGAAGGCGCGCGGCACATTATGGGCGGCTACCTGGCCGAGCGCGCCGGCGAATTGCCCAAGGACCAGCCCATTCATGTGATCTGCGGCTCCGGCTACCGCTCCAGCATCGCCACCAGCGTGCTGCGCCGCGCCGGCTTCACCGACGTGATCGACGTAGTCGGCGGCATGGCCGCCTGGAACCAGCAGAAGTTTCCAGTCGCTTCGTAAGTGCGAGCGTCGCGACTCGTATAAGCTCGCTCCCGTTTTTTCTGGAGTTTCGAGTATTATGGCACGTCGGTGCCGTGAAGATGTTGTCGTAGTGCAGGAGGTGGATCGTGCCCGACCCCTTAGAAATCGCAGAAAGAGGTCAGAAGATCTACGAAGAAAAGTACAAAGATAACTTCGAGCGAGAATTCCTAGACCGCTTCGCGGCGATCGACATCAACACTGGAAACGCATATGTCGCTGATAGCCCGACAGAAGCTATCCTGTCGGCTCAGAGGGCTAAGCAAGCAGGTCCCTTCCACATCATCAAAGTAGGGGCTGCTGGTGTGTACCGTGTGGGCTATTCCGGCGGGGGCTGGCGTGACTGGCTTTTTCGATAAGGGCGACCCCTGCGTCGAGATTGAGGTTGCGAACCCGCTTGGGTGGACCAAGAAACTGAAATGCGTGATCGATACCGGCTTCACCGGCTTTCTGTCGATTCCCCTGATGGAAGCATTTCCCATCGGTCTGCTGCTCGTGGGAACCATGCCGGTCACGCTCGCCGATGGAAGAACCGAATACAAATTGACCTGCTTGGGCAGCGCGCTCGTTGATGGTGAAGCGAAGGTTGGCACGATTCTGATTGAGCCGGGAAGCAGCCAAGCGTTGCTGGGAACCGAATTTCTCGTTGTCTTCGCGAAGAGGCTAATCGTTGATCCGATTGCGGGAATCGTGGAAATCGTTGCTTCCAGAGCATCGTCAGCTTCGCGGCCAGGGAGTGAGACGTGAAGGACTCTTTCCAGGAGAGCGTCTACGAGCTGATTGTGCAGACCTCCACGAATCTGCCTTCCGACGTGCGGCGCGCGATGGATGCCGCGCTGGAGCGCGAGAACCCCGCCGCATCCGCCGGACAGGCGCTGGCCATCATCGCTAACAATATTGACCAGGCGGCCGAAGTCGAAGGCGCCATCTGCCAGGACACCGGCTGGCCCACCTTCGAAGTCAAGGCGCCGATTGGCGCGAATCAGATCGCGATGAAGCGACACATCACCGAAGCTGTCGCGGCAGCGACAGCCGCGGGCAAGTTGCGTCCCAATTCCGTTGACTCGCTCACTGGGAAAAATTCCGGCAATAATCTGGGCCCTGGCACGCCCACGGCGCACTTCGAGCAATGGGAGAACGCCGACGAAATCGAAGTGAAGCTATTGCTCAAGGGCGGCGGCTGCGAAAACAAGAACATTCAATATTCACTGCCAACGGAGTTGCCGCATCTGGGCCGCGCCGACCGCACGCTCGACGGTGTGCGCAAATGCATCGTGCACGCCGTGTGGCAGGCACAAGGGCAAGGCTGTAGCGCCGGCGCCATCGGCGTGTGCATCGGCGGCGACCGCGCCACCGGCTACGTCCACGCCAAGGAGCAGCTCTTCCGCAAGCTCGACGACGCCAATCCGCATCCCGACCTGGCCAAGCTGGAAGAGTACGTGATGCGCGCCGCCAATACGCTGGGGATCGGCACCATGGGCTTCGGCGGCGACGTCACGTTGATCGGCTGCAAAGTCGGTACGCTCAATCGCCTGCCCGCGAGCTTTTTCGTCAGCGTGGCCTACGATTGCTGGGCGTTCCGGCGGCTCGGCGTGGTGCTCGATGCGCGCACCGGCACCATCAAACGCTGGCTCTATCGCGATGCCGACGAACCGAAGCGCTTGGCGCGCGTCGCGGGCGACCTCGCGCAAGTAAACGATGGCTTCCCGCGCACCGGCCGCGAAGTGCCGGTCGCTGCGCCGCTCAGCGAAGAAAAAGTGCGTGCTCTGAAAGTGGGCGACGTCGTGCTCATCAGCGGCGAAATGGTCACGGGCCGCGACGCCGTGCATCACTACCTGATGCGCCATGATTCACCGATCAGCCTGCAAGGCGCGGTGCTCTACCACTGCGGCCCCGTGGTGCTCAAGCAGAATGGCGCACACAAAATGACCGCAGCCGGGCCCACCACCAGCATCCGCGAAGAACCTTACGAGCACGAAGTGATTCGCCGCTTCGGCGTGCGCGCCGTGATGGGCAAGGGCGGCATGGGCGCGAGAACGCTGGCCGCGCTGAAGGAACACGGCGCCGTGTACCTGAACGCGATTGGCGGCGCAGCGCAGTATTACGCGCGCTGCATCACCGACGTGCTCGGCGTCGAGCTGCTCGAACTGGGCACGCCGGAAGCCATGTGGCGCATCCGCGTGCGCGACTTCCCCGCCATCGTCACCATGGACGCGCACGGCAACTCCCTGCACGCCGACGTGGAGAAAGCCTCCGCGCTGCTGCTCGCCAAACTCGCCGATCCCGTTTTTTGAGAGTGGCTAGTGGTTCGTGGCTAGTGGCTAGTAGAACCCTCCGAGGTCTTGCGCAGAGCAGATAGCGATTCTGCAACTTCAGAACCCCACTGAAGGCTGCATATCGAAATGGCCGAGCTAGCCACTCGTCACTAGCCACTAGTCACTGAATTTGATTACGGCGCGGCCGAGGATTTCGCCGCGGTCCATGCGGGTGAAGACTTCGTTGATGGCTTCGATGCGGTGGGTTTCCACTTCGCAGCGGATTTTGCCGGCGGCGGCCATGGCGAGCAGCTCGCGCATCTCGGCGCGCGTGCCCACCGCCGAGCCGACCATGCGGAATTCGCCAACCACCCAATCATCGGCGAAAAACGTGAGGTCTTCTTTCGGCAGTCCGACTACCGCCAGCGTCCCGCGCTTGCGCAGCGTGCGAAACGCCAGATCGTAAGCCGGCTTCGCGGCGGCAGTGACAACGGCGAGATGCGGCCCGCCATTTGCGCGCAGCCGTTGCTTCGCATCGGGCGCCGCCACGTTCACTGCTTCCGCGGCGCCGCACTTGCGCGCCAGCGCCAGCTTCGCGTCGCTCACGTCCACGCCGATCACTTCGGCTCCGGCCTGCGCCGCCAGTTGCACCGCCAAGTGCCCCAGCCCGCCGATGCCGAACACGGCGACGCGCAAGCCCTCTGCCGTAGGGGCGCTGCTTGCTGCGCCCTTATTCGGTGATTCGCGAATACGGGGCGCGCCGAGGGGTGCCCCTACGCGGACAGGAAAACCGGCGTTGCGCAACGCATGGAACACGGTGAGCCCGGCGCAGAACAGCGGCGCCGCTTCTTCGGCGGGCAGCGACTCCGGCACCGCCACCGCGTGGCTGGCGCGCATGCGGATGAACTCCGCGAAGCCGCCCGGCGCTTCCACTCCGGTCACCTTGCGATCTACACAGATATTTTCCGCACTGTCGCGGCAGTATTCGCACGCTTGGCAGGTGGAGTAGAGCCAGCCAACACCTACACGCGTGCCCGGGGCGACGCCTTGCACCTTTGCGCCCACGCGTTCCACGCGGCCTACTACTTCGTGCCCTAGTGTCGCGGGCAGCGACATGCGCGCCGCCACGTCGGGCCAGTCGCCATGGATCATGTGCAAGTCGGAGTGGCATACTCCGCATGCCTCCACACGCACCAGCAACTCGTCGGCGTGCGGCTCCAGCCCCGGCGCGCCGTCCACCACCAGAGGCTTACCAAATTGGTACACTCTCGCCGCTCTCATTTCGCTGGCGCTCCAAGACTCGACTGCGGCCGCCGCACGGCAACGCCGCGCCAATTCTATCGTGCTGGTTGCGTCCAATGAAGCTATAATCGGCTCGACTCAGCCTTATGGCCATTCAGTTTCCAAAGGGCTTCGTTCACGGCGAACTCGCGCGCGCCCGCCGCGTGAGCGGGCTGCTGCTGGCGGAGGTGAATTATCGCCCGCTGCAACAAGTGGCGGTGCATGCGCACGATCATGCGCGGTTCGTGCTGGTGCTGCGCGGTTCCTTCGCGGAAACTTTCGGCCGCGGCCCGCGCACGGTCACTCCCTCGACGCTGATTTTTCGTCCGCCCGAGCAGGTGCACGCCCAAGCCTTCCACGAGCGCGGCGCCCGCTTGCTGGTGATGGATCTGGCGCCGGCGTGGATGGAGCGCGCGCGCGAGGAAGCACCGGTGCTGAATGAAGCGGCGGAATTCCGCGGCGGGCTGCTGCTGCACCTGGCGCACCGGCTGCACGATGAATTCAACCGGCGCGACGAAGTATCGAAGCTGGCCATGGAGGGCATCCTGCTCGGCATGGTCGCCGAGGCTTCGCGCCGCCTCGAGCCGCGCGCCGCACAGCGCAGGCCGCGCTGGCTGGATCAGGTTTGCGACCTGCTGCATGCGCGATTCGCCGAGCGCCTGACGATGGACGAGATCGCGCGGGCTGTAGGCGTTCATCCGGTTCACCTGGCGCGCTCCTTTCGACACTTTCACCATTGCACGCTCGGCGAGTATGTGCGCGGGCTGCGCATCGAGTTTGCCTGCCGCCAGATCGCCTTCTCCGAACTCCCGCTGAGCGAGGTGGCACTGGTGGGCGGATTCTCAGATCAAAGCCATTTCTCCCGCATCTTCAAGCGCCACACCGGCATGACGCCGGCCGAATACCGGCAGCTCGCCCGCAGCCGCTAATTCCGTTCCAGAGTGTTTGCGGCGTGCAAGACGCCGGCCGCCCGCTTCCCCTCAAATAGAGCCATCGAATCCGCACGAGGGGAACACATTGGCAAACTGGCTGGCGACCAAGCCGCTGGACCGGCTGTTGCATGAAACCGAGGAAGCGGGCGCGCACAGCCTGCGCCGCGCGCTGGGACCATACAACTTGGTGGCGCTGGGCGTGGGCGCCATCATCGGCGCGGGCATCTTCGTGCTCTCTGGCACCGCGGCGGCGACTTTCGCCGGTCCATCCATTGTCTTATCGTTCCTGCTGGCGGGCTTAGGGTGCGTGTTCGCCGGGCTCTGCTACGCCGAGTTCGCCTCCCTGATTCCGGTCGCAGGCTCGGCCTATACCTACGGGTACGCAACGCTGGGTGAAGTGTTCGCGTGGATCATCGGCTGGGACCTGATTATCGAATACGCTTTCGGCGCGGCGACTGTAGCTTCCGGCGGGAGCGGGATGATCGTCAGCCTGCTGCAGGATGTAGGCGTCCATCTGCCGCCGCAGTTCATTGCCACGCCGGGCACAGAGTTGGTATTCCATCAGAACCGCTGGGAAATCTTGAGCAGCATCGCGCCGGCGCTGCAAACCGCGGGGCTTGACCCTAATTCGCTGCCCCGAGCTACCGGCATGATGGACGTGCCCGCATTTCTGGGGATAGCGCTGGTGACGGCGATTCTGGTCTTCGGCATCCGCGAATCCGCCAACTTCAACACCGTAATGGTGCTGGTGAAGGTGGGAACAGTGCTGGCTTTCATCACTGTGGTGGGAATCTACCTTCTGCGCAATCCTGACGTTGCCACGGCTCATTGGACGCCATTCATCCCGGAAAACACCGGCCAGTTCGGCCAGTTCGGGTGGTCGGGCGTGGCGCGCGGCGCGGGCGTGATTTTCTTCGCATACATCGGTTTCGACGCCGTCTCGACGGCAGCGCAGGAGGCGCGCAATCCGCAGCGCGACATGCCCATTGGCATCCTCGGCTCGCTGGCGATTTGTACGGTCCTCTATATCCTGATGGGCGGCTTGCTGACCGGCGTGGTGC
>JBOGNS010000240.1:0-2788 GCA_050747305.1 Candidatus Acidiferrales bacterium
CCACTGGTGCGTGCGCACCTGCAGAATCCGCGAAGCAAGCTTCGCGGATGAGAACGGCGGCAAGCCGCCTCACTCCACAGGTCTGTGTGGCTGATGCCGGCCGATGCAGGAGACCTGGTTGGCGCCCGTCAGCGAGGGAGCGCTGCGTGGCTCATGCTTGTATCCGACGACTTTTGGGAGTACAAACAAAGCCCCACGGTGGTGGGTACTTGCGTTGCAACGAGGAGATCAGCGATGAAGAGACTACTGGGGATCTTGTGTGCTGTCGTGCTCGGGTGCGTGCTGGCGCCGGCCGGTGCCGCGCAACAGCCATCGCAGCCGCAACCGCAGCCGCCGCAGGCTGCTGCGCCGGCGGAGATTGGCGTGAAGGCGGAATTCCTCCGGCAGTTCGAAGACGCGGCGACCAAACTGACGCGCCTGGCCGACGCCATTCCAGCGGAGAATTATGGCTGGCGGCCCATGGAGGGCGTGCGCTCGGTCAGCGAAGTCTTCATGCACGTCGCCAGCGGCTGCTACGGTTTTGCGCGCACGCTCGGCACGCCGGTGCCGGAAGGCGTGGATCCGCGGAAGCTGCGAGAGATTACGGAGAGAGCCCAGGTGACCGAGGAGTTGAAGAAGGCTTTGGCGCACCTGCGCGGCGCGGCGGAAAAGCTCAATGAAGCCGACACGGCTAAAGAGGTGCAGTTCCGGCGGCGCCAAGCGGCCATGCGCGAAGTCTTGCTGGCCATCGCCGTGCACCTGCACGAGCACCTCGGCCAGTCCATCGCCTACGCGCGCAGCAATAAGGTAGTGCCGCCCTGGTCCGGCGGCAACTAGTGGCACAGGCTTTCTAGCCTGTGCGGTGTCGCGGGTACCTGTGCTGGGCGAAGCGGAACTATCCTGCCAGCCTGGGCCCTGCTACAGCTCGGGTTCGCGCTCACACGCCCTTGGCGCGTGCGAAACGGTAGTGGATGCGCAAGCGCATCGCGATCTGTGGGCTACAAAATGGGTCGGGCGATCGACGGCGGCGGCTAAGACTGGAACTCTTTCGTGACCCCCAAGTTGGCGCCAGCCTCTGGGACAGGTTCGATGCGAAAGTCGAAGCACCCAGCTTTGCGGTCGTGCACCTGGATATAGTCTATTTCGGCGCCCGCGAGCAGTTGTTGGACAACGGTTTCATGACTTCCGTTCTCGACGTGCGCTTGCGTTACCAGCTTCTGTCCTTTCGCGTAGGCGTTCAGGACAGCCGCATGCTTCAGCAGATCCTGTGGGTATCCACCCCGCTCGGAGTATCGCTCGCAGAAGTCCGCGTGGACGAAGACCGGTCCAGGTAGCGGCACTTTTTCCACACCGAAAAACGAGTCGTAGGTGAAGAGGGTCCGTGACTCCTCTCCGACATGAAAGGTTCGAAGGCAGTGCCGGCAGGGACCATACCCCGTAGCGATTTCTGTGTGGGCCGGGTGCCCGTACCGGGGAGCTTTGCCGGTCGCACGCACTTCTCGAACCAGTTCGCTGGGAATAGCGATTACGCGGTACTGACGCATGTGTTTTCCCTGCCGGCTTCAGGCCGCTGACCCAGCCGCGAATTTGAAGGCTCGCTGTTTCAACCGGTCCGATTTTCGATTTTCGTTTACCGAATTCCGATTCTCTTGCAGCGCGCCTTCGTGCTTGAGCAGGTATTCCTTCCGCCACAGCCCGCCGCCGTATCCGGTCAGGCTTCCGTTGCTGCCGACGGCCCGATGGCACGGCACCACCAGCCACACCGGATTGGCTCCGCACGCCGCGCCCACCGCCCGCGCCGCCTTCGGTGTGCCCACTCGCCGCGCCAGCTCGCCATAGGCGAGCGTCTCCCCATAAGGGATGTCCAGCAGTCCGTGCCACACAGCCTGTTGGTGCGGCGTGCCCCGCAAATCGAGGGGCAGATCGAACTCCTGCCGCCGCCCCGCAAAATACTCTTTGAGCTGGCGGATGGCGCGGGTCACGTGTCCGCGGGCCTGCCGCGCCGCCGGGCTTGCAGACTTCCGATGCGCCGCCGTGCCGCGATGGCCCTTGGCGATTTCCATGCGCGTCACCCCGGCCGGCCCCGCCTCCACGTAGATCCGGCCAATCGGCGACTTCACCGTTGTTTCAGCCATGATTTCCTGCATCGCATTCCCCCATTCTTGTCGCGTTCGCGCGACCGAGTTTTGTTGGCGCATAAGGGTTAGGCTGTCGCTCCCCGCGCCGCGCGATGCGCCACGCGCCGCCGGTAGGCGGTCGGCGTCAGCCCGGTGCCGCGCTGGAACCAGCGATAAAAAGTGGCCAGACTGGAGAAGCCCGCCTCGAAGGCGACATCGACAATGCGCTGCTCGCCCTGTCGTAGCAGCTCACAGGCCCGTGTCATGCGCGCCTCTCCTCGCGCCTGCCGCGGGCTGCGCCCCATGTGTCGCCGAAACTTCCGATACAGCGCGGATGGGCTGGCGCCACTCTCGCGAGCCACCCCTGCCACGCTGGAATCTTCTTCCGTCAATTGCTCCAGACAGCGCCGCAGCTCGGCCTGCTCCAGCGAGCGGCGGCCGCCATGCACTTCCGGCCGGCATTTGCGGCACGGGCGAAAGCCGTCGCGCACCGCCTCGTCGCGCGAGGCATAAAACGTTACATTCTCCGGCCGCGGGGTGCGCGCTCGGCAAGTCAGCAGACAGTAGATGCCGGTGGTGCGCACGGCGATATACGCGCGGCCCTCCAGCCGCGCATCCTTGCGCAGGAACGCGCGGTACAGCGACCCGAATTGCCGCGACGTCAGCTTCACGCCATAAGGCTACCGCAAATG
>JBOGNS010000241.1:0-3166 GCA_050747305.1 Candidatus Acidiferrales bacterium
ACCCATCGCCCAGAAATTTCGCGACTAGGGAATCACGACTCGCCCGCCACAGCGCGCCGCGCAGTCGCCGATCCGATGGTCCCTATCTTTAGGTAGGCATCTTGAAATAGGAGTAGAGGCCAACGAAGGAGAAGATGCCCGGAGGCAGCCAGGCGGCGAGCAGCGGCGGCAACTGCCCCACGTTGCCCATGCCTTCGAACAGCGCGGCGAGTGCCCAGTAGGCAAACCCGATCGCCAAAGCGGTAGCCACGCCGCCCAGCGCGCCACGCGTGCCGCCCAGGAAAGCAAAGGGAATGGCCAGCAGCACGATCACCGGGGTCAGCAGAGGAAAAGCGAATTTGCGGTGCCACTGCACGGAAAGCCGCGATACGTCGAAGCCGGCTTGGCGCAACTGCGCGATGTAGCCGCCCAATTCGCGCCAATCCATTTGCTCAGAGCGGCGGACGCGGCGCTCGAAATAGGCAGGCGGCTCGGTAAGTTCGGGGATGGTCATTTCCGGGAGGGCGAGGAAGCGCGTGACGGGGTTGGGACTAGGGACTAGGGACTGGGGACTAGTCCCTAGTACCGAGTCCCGAGTCCCTATGGTCGCAAATTCGCGCAGCCAGGCGTCGCGTAGAAGCCAGGTCCCGAGTGCGGCGTTCCACTCTGCCGAACGCGCAAAGATGCGGCGGCGAAGCTGAAAAGTGACAGGATCCAGCTCGAACACATTGAGGCCGCCGAATACCCGCCGATCCGAGTCAAAAAGCTGGTAGTTGTAGAGCCGGTTCTGCTCGCCGAAAATCCACTGCCGCCGGGGCTGATGAAAAGTCTGCGCGGGCCGCCCTTTGAAGGCGTTGCGCAGCGCGTCTTGCCTCTGGTTGGCGTAAGGCAAGTAGGAATTATCGAGCACCACCATGCCCGCGCCGAGCAAAATGCCGGCCGTCAATAGCGGCAGCGAAAGCCGGTACATACTGATGCCCGACGCTTTGAAGGCCGTAATTTCGTTGTGCTTCGCCAGCACGCCCAGCGTGACCAGCACCGCTACCAGCACCGCCAGCGGCAGCAGGTTGTACACCAGGTAGGGCGTCAGAAAACTGAAGTAGTCCACCACATCGATAAAGGGGATGTTGCGCCGCGCGATGTCGTTGAGCAACTCGAAAAACGTGAAGGAGTGAAACAGCAGCAGAAAGCCGACCAGAACCACGATCAGCGAACCAGAGAACGAACTCAACAGATAAATGTCGATGCGCAGAGGAAACGCGCGGCTGGTGGTCGCTGGCCGGTTGCCGGTGCTGGATGCCTGCGACCCGGGACGCTGGGTGCGACCGTTAAACAGTGAAAAAGTCAAAGAGTGAAACGAAGACTTGAATCGTCGCTTCCACTCTTTCACCCTTTCACTCTTGAACTTGCGCGACCACCGGCCACCGGGCGCCGACCACCGATCACCGCGCCGCAGCCACGCCAGTGCCACCAGCGCAACCGCCGCATTGGCCATCCACAGCCCTAGGAACGGTGACACCACGCCGCGACGCGCCATCCCCGCCCCTGTGACGAACACCAGGTAATAGCCGACAATCAGCAGGCCGGTGATCACCACGCCCGCTGCTCGCCCGCCGCGCCGCGGCCGGGCCCCCATCGGCACTCCCGCCAGGGCAAATACCAGGCACGCCGCCGGCAGCGCCAGCCGCCGCTGCAACTCCACGCGCGCCTCCCGGCGATCATCGCCCGCGGCCGCGGTCAGTTGCCCGGGACTCCACTCCGCCTTGGATGGCGGGCTGGCCCGCGCGGCGTCCAGGCCTTCCACGCGTATCGGTAAATCGCTCTGCCCGAAGGTGGAGACGGAGTAGCGCGTCGGCTCCTCGGGCGAGTATTCATGGGTGCTGCCGTTCTCCAGGTGGATTTGCAACTTGCCTTCGTCGCGGTCGGCAATCACGCGCGCTTCTTCCGCCACGGTAAGCCGTCCGCCGTTTTCGCCCGATTCCGCCAGCAGGAGCCCGCGCCAGCGCGTGCCGGCCGCGGCGATATCCTGAACGTAGAGCACCAGCCCGGGAAAGCGCTCGTCGAACACGCGCGGCTGGATTTCGAAGGACGCTTGCGTTGCCCGCAACCGCTGCTCCAACTCACGAAACTTGCCCAGCGCGGCGGGCCCAATCCACAGCGTCATTCCCAGCGTCACCAGCGTTGCTAGCAGCGCCAGCGCCGCAATGGGCGCCAGCAGGCGCCGCGTGCCGATGCCCACCGCATGCAGGGCGATGGTTTCGCTATCGGCGCTCATGCGTCCCAGCCCGATCATCACTCCCACCAGCACGGCCATGGGCAGCGTGAACGTGAGCACGCCCGGCAGCAGGCACGCCACCAGCGCCAGCACTGTCCCCGCGTCCGCCGAGTGCCGTACGATCAACTCCATCAACCGCACCAGTTGCGGCACAAACAGAACAAAGGTAAATATGGCGAGGCCAATCAATGCGTGCGAGAAAACTTCGCGGCTGATGTAGCGGTCAAGAATGCGCATAGGTTAGCCAACAGCTCACAGCTTACAGCCCACAGCTCGCGGTCGATAGTTTATAGTCGATGGTTCATACTCGCCTGCTCGCTGCAGCGCTTGCGACGAGCCGTCGGCTGTGAATTGTAAGCAGCTAGCTTAGCTTCGCAAGGGCGCACGCGCAAACGAGGCGGTCGCGAGCCTCGCGAGTCAAAAAACCCGCGAGCGCAACTGCACCTGGAGAAAGCAGCCGAAAGCCGGCGGCCGACCGACTGTTGGCTGTAAGCTGTGCGCTGTCAGCTCTTCGAAAATGACTCCCATCCATCTCGTCATTCTCTGGCACATGCATCAACCGCAATACCGGTCGCCTTCTACGGGCCAGTACCTGATGCCGTGGACGCGGCTGCACGCGCTGAAGGATTACTGGGGCATTGTCAAGATGCTGGAGGAATTCCCAGCAGTGCACGTCACGGTAAACGTGGTGCCGGCGCTGGCTATGCAACTCGAAGAGTATGGCGGCGGCGAATTCGATGAGCCGTGGTTCGAGCTGGCTTTCCGTCCTGCCGAGAAGCTCGACCATGCAGGCAAGCGCGAACTGCTGGCGCAAGGCTTTCAGCTCAATCGCGACACGCTGTTGCGCCGCTGGCCCCGCTACGTCGAGCTGTTCACCCGCGTGATGGATGAAGGCGTCGAAGACGCCGCGCA